>DAOVBC010000135.1 GCA_030670715.1 Deltaproteobacteria bacterium
ATACAGCTGCTCGTGCTGGCGAGATTTTTAATCTCAAATGGAAAGACATAGATTTAGAAGCAATGACAATAACCTTTAAAGATACCAAGAACAAAACTGATAGGACTATAACAACCTCTTTGGAAATAACCCGCATTTTTCGTGAAGTTTTAGAAAGACAGGCACAGAATGGTTGGTATAGAGGAAATAATGGTTATGTGTTTCTCAATCAGTATGGTCGTAAGTTCAATAACTATTATTACATATGGCGTAGAGCGTGTGAAAAAGTAGGCCTCAAGGGTTATAAACTTCATTGGATGAGGAAGACGAGCATCAGACAATATATCAGAGCCGGTGTTCAACCTAATGTTGTGGCACAGCTATCTGGGCACAAGGATATCTATAACACGATGTTAAAGCGGTATGATATAACTCTGCTATCAGATGTGGAGATTGCGATGGAAAAACTATCAGAAAGTATGGAAGAGCGTAGTCAAGAAAAGGAAATGGCCGAGATATTAGAAAACGAAGAACCTTGAATTTATTAGAAATACTTAAAGCAAGTTAGTCGTTAGAGATTGGATAAATAATGCGCTGACAGAACGGACAGACCAATAGCTTATCAAATTTTAAGAGTTCATTAAACATCTGAGGCGGAATATTGACATTACACCCCTGGCAGACAGAATTTTTTACAACTGCCACACCAATTCCGCCGGCGTTTTTTTTAACTGCATTATATTTATTCAGCAATCCGGGGGCAACCAGCTGGAGAATCTTTTTCCGTTCCATATCCAGTTCGCTCAACTGTGCTTCCTTTTCGGCGGATTCCCGTAGGGTTTCTTCTTTTTGTACGTTGACCTGTTGCGAAAACCGCTTAAATTCTTCCTTTTTTCCAGCAAGTGCCGCTTCCGCCTCGTCAGTGTCTTCAAGACATTGGATCATTTTATCTTCGACTTTAGATTGTAACCCTTCCAGCTCTTCCATCTCCTTCAAGGAAGACTGATATTCCTTATTGGTCTTGACTGATTTGAGCTTTTCCCGACTTTTTTCAATCTGGGCCTGGTACGTCTGAGCGTCGGATTCATGGGAGCGATAGATCTGCTGCAAGTCAGAAAGGCCGGATTTGACTTCGCTGATATTATCCTCGAATTCTTTTAATCGCGAATCGAGCTGCTTCAATTGCCCGGGATGGCCGTCAATAAAAGTCTGGATAGATGCCATCTTTAATTCAATCTCCTGAAGCTTTAACAGCATATCGACCTTATCTTTTATATTGCCTTCCATAGTTTTTCATCTACTATTATAATGTTAAAAAGGGATCCCTTTCAAGGCCGCAGGGTTTAATGTCTGCTTTCAGTCCGGCTTTTGCCAGTGCGGCTGACAGGCGGTCGGCCACCACCCCAACCATTATGTGCTCTGATGCGAAATGGCCGATGTCAATGAGCCCGCGGTTGACTGCCTGAACATCTTTAGCATCATGATAGCGCATGTCGCCGCTGATATAGGCCTGGGCGTCGGAAGAGATAAAATTCCTCAGCAGACCCGAACCGCTTCCGGTACAGATGGCGGCCCTGCGCACGATTAGCTCAGGATTTCCGCAAAGTTTTACAGACGATAACGACAATTGTTCCTTTATTTTCAGCGCCAGCGATTTCAAGTCGGTCGGCTCATCGAACTCACCGAGCCTGCCGAGTCCCTGTGGTCCCTCAGGACTTACCGGTGGATAGACATCATGGGCCATGGTCTGACAGGGATGACGGGATTCTATATGTGCTGTAACAAGCGGTTTAAGATTTTTCAAACCGATGCGTCCTGCGAGAATATCGTTCAGCCCATCCTGTGCACTGTCAAAATTGGTGTGGGCAGCATATATGGAAAGCTGATGTTGCGCTGCCTGCTGAATCAGAAACCCGGGCGGCTTGTTAAAATCGATATACCGCAGCGGTTCAAAAATCAAAGGGTGATGGGTAATCAACAGCTCCACACCCTTGCGGCAGGCGGCATGCACGACTTCCGGTGACGGATCCAGGGCCACCCAAACCGTGTTCACAGGCCAGTCCATCCGTCCAACCTGCAGCCCCACGTTATCCCAATCCTCTGCCAGGTCGGGCGGTGCCATTCTCTCCATCACCTGTACAATATCCGCAACGGTTGCAACCATAACCCAATCCCATATTTGTAATACAAAAAAGGCGCGGTCATATATTGTAACCACGCCTGATGCAATCGAAAAACCGTAAGGTAATGATCAGCGGGTTTCCTCTTTCACCGCCTCGGAGGGAATGGGCCCACCTGGGATCGAACCAGGGACCTACCGGTTATGAGCCGGTGGCTCTGCCAGCTGAGCTATGGGCCCGCGCATGCATTCGGCGATCACTAACCAAGGGCTCACTCAAAAATAACTTCACATTTTAGACGTCGATGCATCCCGACTGACTGCGTTGCGAAAACTCGCAATATGCTGGATATTCCTACGTTTTCGCGCCTTGCCAGTCGGGCCTCTCAACGCCTAAAATTGCGAACTTATTTCTTCGAGAACCCTAACTAACCTCACCAGACCGATTTGTCAAGCAGGTCGGCCGGAGATTATATTTCGATGAAGTGTTTTAATTTGCGGCTTCGAGTTGGATGCCGCAGTTTGCGTAATGCTTTTGCTTCAATTTGCCGGATCCGTTCACGGGTAACAGCAAAATCCTGTCCTACTTCCTCAAGGGTGTGGTCAGCCTTCTCCCCGATGCCAAAGCGCATCCTCAAAACCTTTTCCTCGCGCGGTGTCAAAGTGGCAAGAACTTTCCGGGTCTGTTCGGCAAGATTCAGATTTACGGCTGCCTCTGAAGGTAGCGTAAACTTTTTATCCTCGATAAAATCACCGAGATGGCTGTCTTCCTCTTCACCGATGGGGGTTTCAAGTGAAATCGGTTCTCTGGCAATTTTCAATACTTTCCGCACTTTCTCCAGTGGAATTTCCATTTTTTCGGCAATCTCTTCCGGATTCGGTTCACGCCCCTGCTCCTGGACCAGGTACCTTGAGGTCCGGATGAGTTTGTTAATGGTTTCAATCATGTGGACCGGGATACGGATCGTACGGGCCTGATCGGCAATTGCTCTTGTAATCGCCTGCCTGATCCACCAGGTTGCATAAGTGCTGAATTTATAACCCCGTCGGTACTCAAATTTATCAACCGCCTTCATTAGGCCGATATTTCCTTCCTGAATGAGATCCAGAAACTGGAGCCCCCGGTTTGTATACTTCTTTGCAATGCTGACAACAAGGCGAAGGTTGGCCTTGGTAAGCTCGCTCTTGGCAAGTTTTGCCCTCAGACGGCCCTCATCTACATTGGCCATAATCCGCTTCAGTGTTCTGTTTTTGGCTTTAAGTTCCTTTACTCTTTCAGCGATATGTTCCAGAATGTTGATGATGTCGGCATACAGGGAAGCCAGCTCATCCCTTTTCAGATTGCATCTTTTTGCAGCCCATTTGGTAAAATGGGTTTTGGATTTTAAATTGGCACGGAGATCACGCAGCGGTGCGTCAACCGCTGCAGCACATCTGGCAAGATTGTAATTCATTCTGTCAAACCATGCGATCTGATTTTTAATGCTCATCTCAATTCTGTCAACGATACTGCCTTCCAAACGCCAGTCTTTCAGCAGTTCGAATATCTTTGTATTCCGCCGGTTGATCGACCTTCTCAGGCGCCGTTTCTCATCCGGATCGAGATCCGGAGAAAATAACTCAGCGCGATATTCATCGTTTTCAATGTGTAGCTCTTTTATGGAACGAATCGTATTGACAAACTTTTCGGTTATGACGAGTTCATCTACATAAGCGTCCCCTTCATCAACATCCCTTAATACGTATTTAGTACGAAGCTCTCCCCTCCCTATTCGATCGCCAAATTCAATAATGGATTCAGCACCGGTGACGGTATCTAACAACGCCCGCAGCACATCCTGTTCCCCGGCCTCAATTTTCTTCGCAATAACAACCTCTCCTTCTCTGGTCAAAAGCGTAACCAGGCCCATTTCACGCAGATACATCTTAACGGGATCCGTCACCTTGCCGAAATCGGAAACCGCTTTCTGCCGCTCCTTTAGTTTGGCCTGTTTGAGCTTTTTCGCCTTTTGCGACTTTTTGAGGCTCTTCTCATCAACGATATCTATGTTTTGATCGTCCAGGAGAATGAGGGTTTCTTCAATTTGATCTGCGGAAAGCATATCGTCAGGGAGAACTTTGTTAATTTCATCGTATGTAAGGTATCCCTGTTTCTTTCCCTTGGTAATCAGCATCTTCAGTTGTTTTTTACTGATTTTTTTTGTGCTTTCACGCTTATCAGCTACTTTTTTGCCTGAGGCTTTTTTCTTAATTCCGGCGGTTTTTGATTTTGCGGTGTTCTTTCCGGCCGATTCTTTTTTACTGACTTTTTTCGCGACTGCCCGTGTTTTAATGGATTTTTTTGCCATTAATATCTGCCTCCCGATATCAAAATTTATTCAACATGGCCATTTTACGCCTGTTACTTTCAACAGCCATCGCCTGTTTTTCTTTTAATAATTTATCCAGTAATTTTTTGTCTTTTTTTTGATCGGCCTCTCGAATCCGCGCATCAATCTCAGTTGTTATCCGCTGTTTCTGCCCAACGCCTATAAAACGCTGAATCACTTTAAGACATCCGTCAAGCGTCCAGGATTCATCCGTATTTGTGAGCCCGGCAATTATCCGGCGTTTTTGATCGTTGTCAACTCTGTCTATTATCTCAGCGACCTGCAGCTCATGTCGGCTTCCTTTATCATCTGGATCGGTGGGTTGAGTTGTTCCCGGGGGTTGATAAGCGTCCAGGGTTGTCAGTCCGATGGACCGCAACGTGTCGTTTTCAAAATAGTTAAGAACCTCCAACCTGTTGATTTCAGGCAGGATAGCTGGATAATTCAGCATCATGGCAAGAATCTGTTGCTCGAGTTTAAATCCCTCCACCTGCTGTGTCGATGTCCGCCCCTCCTTTTGAGACTTCAACTTCTCCGATACACCGGAAAGGGCATTTGCCCCCCTGGTTTTGAGCGCGGTCGCAGTATCACGGATTTTACTCAGCAATGCGTTTTCATCGATACCGAGCCGTTCGGCAACCTCTTTTACATAAAGCGACCTTTCGACGCTGTCTGTTATGGAAGCCAGCGGTTTCTGAAGATCGGCTATGACACGAACCTTCCCTTCGATGGTGAGGCCATGCGTGTTAACAGCGGTTTCGAGTAGAAACGGTATAATTCCCAGAGCGTTTTTTGCAGCATCTTTGAACGAATCGGCACCGAATTGAAAGATATACGCGTCAGGGTCGTATCCGGATTCTAGAACAAGAATCTGTGCATTTACATATCCTTTGTCAAACACGGCAATACTCCGCCGTGCGGCTTTAATTCCGGCTTCATCGGAATCGTACACCAGAATAACGCGGCCCTTCTCTCCAATGCCCCCGCGCAGGATACGAACATGTTCAGCCGTAAGCGATGTCCCCAGGGTCGCTACCGAATTTGAAATGCCGTGCTGATGGAGCGCAATCAGGTCAAAATACCCCTCAACGATGTGGACCGACCCCTTCTCTCTGCAAAATTTCTTTGCCTGCGGCAATCCGTAAAGGGAGCGACTTTTGTGGTAAACAGGTGTTTCAGGGGAATTCAGGTATTTTGGCAGCGAATCGTCCAACACTCGACCTCCGAACCCGGCTACCTGCATGCTATGATCGAAAATTGGAAAAATAATTCGATCGCGGAAACGATCGTAATATCCGCTGGAATTTTTCCTGGGTATCACCAGGCCGCACTTTTCCATCAGGGCCGGCCGAACCCCTTTTCTCCTCAGATAACTTAATATATTATCCCACCCACCCGGCGCATAACCAAGTTTGAACCGGTCAACAGTCTCCCCGGACAACTTTCGTCTTTGCAGATACATAGGCGCTTTGCCCCCTTCCGGGCTGCCGTTCAGTGCCCGGCGGTAATACTCCAGCGCCATACGATTAATGGCTAATAGTTGCTCCCTTTCGTCGAGTCGTCTTTTTTGACCGGGTGAGAGTTTGCGGTCCGGTACTTCGATTCCGTATCGACGGGCCAGCGCCCTGACAGCTTCTGGAAATGACATCCCCTCCTGTTTCATCAGGAAGGAAAAAACATTGCCACCGACACCACACCCGAAACAATGAAAGATCTGTTTATCCGGACTCACCGTAAAAGAGGGCGTCTTTTCAGAATGAAAGGGGCAGAGGCCGATGTAATTTTTACCTGTCTTTTTGAGCAGCACAACCTCCGACACCACTTCGACAATATCAGCAATGCCTCTTATTTCTGAAATTTTTTCTTCCGGGATGTAATTTGCCAAGAAGTGTACCCTCCACAGTTATGGAACATGGGAGCAGTTTGTTTAATGGAGGATTTTAAATGGGATGAAGCCTAGCTATTTTTATGAGATCGCGCTGAAAAATTCGAATTTTGATTCCGTATTTACAGAGAT
>DAOVBC010000100.1 GCA_030670715.1 Deltaproteobacteria bacterium
AGCCTGAGCCTGTACGATCTGAGCGCGACCCATTTCCAGTCCTTCCGGCGTCACCCCTGAATTGTTCGACATGTTCTGAGCTTTAAAAGGGGCAACCCGGATGCCTTGATTGGCATAAACGCGGCAGAGGGCCGTTGTTACGATGCTTTTTCCGACTTCCGATCCGGTACCCAATACTGCGATGCAGGAGGCAAGATGATGCTTTTCATTCAATTCTGTTAATCTCTCAAGAATATAGCTTAGTGTTTATCTTTGAGGACGATGGGTCAAAAAGTTTTTATATTACACGACTTATATTCTGGCAAGAGACAATACTGGATAAGTATTATACCTGGGAAAATAAACGATAATGCTTGACATACAGATCCATTTGACGGATACAAAAATCCAGAATAATCGTTATAACGCTTTAATGGTGCCCGGCCCTGGACATTTCATAAAATATCCGGGTCAAACGGCCTGAAAGGGAAACCGGTGCAATTCCGGTACGGACCCGCCGCTGTAACCCTGCCCTCGGGCTAGGTTTTGTCAGTTAGTCAGTTGAGTCACCGACCTAACCGTCTCATCGGACTTAACCAAATTGGAGGGAACCCATTCGGCTGCAGTACGCCACTGTTTCGAATAAATCGTAATGGGAAGGCTGCCGGATGGGCGGGGAAGTCAGAAGACCTGCCGTTAGAGTTTGAAGTTGGGGAGAAGGTAAATCCTCAAGCCGTTGTGCTTGGGGATTTTTTTATTGTGTGCTCGGTGATGTGCGGATAACTCATTCCGCTCTAATCGAGGCTTAGCGATGGAAACTCTCCGAACCCTCAGTTAATTAACAAAGGAGGATCAGAAATGACGAGCGAAAAGATCAGTCTGAAGCAAATTATTGATGGCGTCCAGCCGGTTGATCGAAGCTGGGTTGAAAAAGCCGCAGAGCGGACAGCACGGTTAGTCATGCCGCCCAGAGCGCTGGGTCGCCTGCATGATGTGTCCGAGCGGATCTGCGGAATTCAACAAACCCTGATCCCCTCCATTCACCGTAAAGCGTTTCTGGTGATGGCCGGAGACCACGGGATCGTCGCCGAAGGCGTCAGTGCATACCCGCAGGAAGTCACCGGGGAGATGGTTAAAACCTTTATAAACGGTGGCGCCGGCATCAATATTCTGGCCGCACAGGTCGATGCCGAAGTTGTGGTGGTCGACATGGGGATCAAGCCGCAACTTGATCTTCAGGCGCTAAATGCCGGAGATCGTCTGATTGTACGCAAGGTGGCCGGCGGAACGGCAAATTTTTCCAGAGGACCGGCCATGTCCGAACGGGAGGCAGAGGCCGCCGTTTTAACCGGATTTCAAATTGCGACGGAACTGTTTGAAAAAGGAATTCAAATCCTTGGAACCGGAGATATGGGCATCGGCAATACAACCCCCTCAGCCGCCATTGGCGCCGTCATTGTCGGCAGCAGCCTGGATGAAATGGTTGGCCGGGGCACAGGTGTTGATGACGAGGGGTTGACCCGGAAAAAAGATGCCATCCGGCGGGGTATCGAAACCAACCGGCCTGACCCCGGAAATGGGCTGGATGTTTTGACCAAAGTCGGAGGATTTGAAATCGGCGGCATTGCCGGTTGTATCCTGGCCGGGGCCTTTCACCGGCGGCCAGTGGTCATCGACGGCTTCATCTCAACCGCCGGAGCCCTTTTGGCGTATACACTTGCACCGGACGTGACGGATTATCTTTTCGCCGGACATTGCTCTGAAGAGCCCGGTCACAGGGTCATGCTCAATTACCTGGGCCTGCGACCGATTCTTGATCTTGAAATGCGCCTCGGTGAAGGAACAGGAGGGGCACTGGCCATGGGAATCATGGACGGAGCCGTTCAAATATTAAAAAACATGGCCACGTTTGAAGAAGCCGGTGTTTCAGAGAAGCAACCTTGACCCGCGGCTCGGGTTTGTAATTCAGTATTTTTTTACGAAAGCACTTGCCGTATAGAACCCCGTATATTAGAATTATAATTTAGCTAAAACAACCGGGCAGCAACAGGTCGAGCTTAGATGAAGGGACATTACTGGAAAATTCTGGGCATTACACTTTTATTGCCATTGTGCGGCGTTTTTCTTTTCTTATTATTCGGAGAGCAATTTCTGCGTATTAATGATGATGATGATAAGCGGAAAACAGACGCTGTTGTGGTTCTGGCAGGTGTCCCTTTTGAAGACAGACAGCGCATACTTGAAGGGGCTAGACTGTATCAACAGGGAAGAGGCAGATACATTATACTGCCGCTTCGTCACCCGACATTTAAATGGTCATGGGTTGTAACCAATTATGAACTGGAAAATTCGATACCGGAAACCCACATAATCGTAGGCCGTAGAACGGCAGCAGACAAACCGGAAATTACGCAGTTCGGTGGGACATACGTAGAAGCGCGAAATACGGTCCGGCTTATGCGGGAACACCAGCTAAAGTCGGCAATAATCGTCAGCTCGGCCTATCACATGCGCAGAACCAGGATTGCTTTCGAACAAGTTCACCCGAATTCGCATTTGCAATTTTATTTCCATCCTGTTGACCGTCCGCTGAACCCTGAGTCTCCGTGGTGGCGTGACGGCAAGTATTTTCGAAGAGTATTGGGTGAATATAAAAAACTGCTCGCCGCCTACTTCATTTACAATTAAAAAAATAATCCCGTGAATAATAAATTATATCAGTCTATTAATAACCATATCTTTAACTATCGCATTATAGATTGTTGTGTGTTAAAGTACTACATGCGTTCACCGGTTCAGGGTTCACCGTTCAGGGTTACCTATTCTTTCGTTGACCTTGCTTGTGAGCCCTCCAGCCAGACGTATGGCGGGATGAAACCACCAATGACGGCGCGCCCTGTCAGAGTCCCATAGCGGAACAAAGGTGCGCCCGGCATGCTCATGTACGTCCTGAAACTCGGCTTTCATCAGACATTGTTGATCCAACCAAAGGTTCAACGTTCTGTGGTTCTGATGTGTGTTCCGGGTCAACCGCTGAACCTCTGAACACTGAACCCCTGAACGGTTACAAAGTACTTATTGACGCCCTCTTTCGACGTACTTATGTTGAAATTATCCCGATTATTTCAAGAAAAAAAGAATAGGTGGACAAAGCCATGAAAACTGCCGAGCATATCGTAAATGAGAAAGGTGGTGAAATATTCAGCGTTACCCATGATGCAACCATCCATTATGCGTTGGCGTTTATGATCGAGAAAAAAGTCGGTGCGGTGATCGTCACGAAAGAAAACAAACCCATCGGCATATGGACATCCCGTGACCTGATACGAAACACCGTCTCTAAAGGATTTAATCCGAAGACCAGCCGCATAGAGGATCACATGGTGCACAACATTTTCTCCGCACCGCACACGGACACGGCCTATAATCTTATGGACAAGTTTCTGGGCCTGCGGGTGAACCACCTGCTGGTGGAAAAAGACGGGGAATACATTGGTATGCTCTCTAGCGGTGACGTGATGAAAGCCACCATCCAGGAAAAGACCGATGAACTCGATCAGTTACACACAATGGTCAGCTGGGACTATTACGAAGAATGGAAATGGAAACCGAGTAAGAAAAATGTGCGATAAGTGAGGTCTATCTTATGAAATACTATTTTTCTAAAACATTGGCGGCACCGTTTAATGACACCGTTGCCATCGTCATCGGGGAGCTTGAAAAGGAAGGTTTCGGGGTTTTGACGGAAATAGATGTGAAAGCGACGTTGAAAAAGAAACTCGACGTCGATTTCAAGAAATACAAAATTCTGGGTGCATGCAATCCCCATTTCGCTTACAAGGCCCTTCAGGCCGAAGATAAAATCGGTACAATGCTGCCCTGTAATGTAGTTGTACAGGAAACAGAAGATGGCAGCGTCGAGGTTGCGGCAGTGGACCCACTTGCATCCATGCAGGCAATTCAAAATCCAGGGCTGCAGGAAATCGCCGGGGAAGTGCGGACAAAGCTAAAAAAGGTCATAGGTAATCTCTGAAGCAAATATATGGCGCACAACCATCAGCATAGCCCTTCTAATTATAATCGCGCCTTCGCTGTTGGGGTGTTTCTCAATGTAGTCTATATTATCGTTGAGGTCATTTTTGGTATTTGGGCTGATTCGCTGGCATTGCTGGCGGATGCAGGTCATAACCTGAGCGATGTTCTCGGATTGATGCTGGCATGGGGAGCCAATTATCTGGTACAGCGCAGACCGACGGAACAGCGCACATACGGATGGCGAAAATCTTCTATTATGGCGGCATTGCTCAATGCGATCATCCTCATGTTCGCTGTTGGCGGTATCGCCTGGGAAGCGATCCGACGGTTCGGCCACCCTGCTCCGGCGGCCGGACAAATCATCATCATTGTGGCCGCAATTGGGGTGATTATCAATACTGCGACTGCCCTTTTATTCATCTCCGGCCGCAAAAACGATTTAAATATACGAGGTGCTTTTCTGCACATGGCGGCCGATGCCGGTGTGTCCGCAGGGGTTGTTGCAGCCGGCATTGCGATCCTTGCCACCGGACGGCCGTGGATTGATCCGTTAGTCAGCCTCATCATCACGGTAATAATTCTTATCGGGACCTGGGGATTGCTGCGCGATTCATTCAACCTGGCCATGGATGCCGTGCCGGCCGGTATCGAACCGGAAGCTGTAAAAGCGTACCTGTCCGATTTACCCGGTGTCAGCGGAGTTCACGATCTGCACATCTGGGCGATGAGCACCACCGAAACCGCTTTGACGGCTCATCTTGTAAAGCCGGATTCAAAAGACGACGATGCGCTTATCGAACAGGCCAGCAATGAACTGCATGACCGGTTCGGTATCGAGCATATCACCTTGCAGTGGGAGCGATGTCATGATTTAAATCACTTTGGCAGTTCTTGTGAAATTGAAATAACCCAAGACGGACTTAGGTGTCATGCGAAGCAAAAATAGTCGTCAGGTGCCCGTCGATGAGCTGATAACCCATTCCGCTCTAATAGAGATATAGCGACAGAAACACCCCAGCCCCTGTACTAATCTGTAAGGTACTCCGGATCGCTTATGCCGTACTTTTTTATCCGTTTCCAGACGGTAACGCGGCTGACGCCCAGCAGTTTTGCGGTTTCGGTTCGGCTGCCGCCACTCTCTCTGAGGGCCTGGATGAGCTTTTCTCTTTCCCGGTAGTTTTCCGAATTCATGCCGAGATTTACCGACACGGAATCTCTTTTTCCGGTTAGTTTCGGCGGCAGGTGTTTCCTGTCGATCCATCCCCCCGGGCAGAGCACAAAGGCATACTCGATGGTATTTCGCAGCTCTCTCACGTTGCCCGTCCACGGGTGATCCATCAGCAGCTCCATGACGTCGGGGGAAACCCCCGTAATCTTTTTTCCACTGCTGAGTGCGTTTTGCCGGATAAAATTTGCGACGATCAGCGGTATGTCATCTCTGCGCTCCACCAGTTTCGGGCAGTGGATGGGAAACACGTTGATCCGGAAGAACAAATCTTCACGAAAGATCCCCGCGCTGACCAGTTTCTCAAGGTTTTTATTCGTGGCGGTAATAATGCGAACGTCTATCGGAATGGTCCTGTGATCGCCGACCCTTTCTATTTTGCTTTCTTCAAGCACCCGCAGCAGTTTAATCTGGGTAGATAGGGGAATATCACCGATCTCGTCCAGAAAAATGGTCCCCTCATGGGCGGCCTCAAAGCGACCGATCCGTGTACGATCCGCCCCGGTATAAGCGCCCTTGACATGCCCGAACAATTCGCTCTCAAGCAGATTTTCGTTCAGGACCGTGCAGTTGACCTGTATAAACGGATTGTTTCTGCGTTGGCCGGCATCATGGATTGCTCTGGCAACCAGCCCTTTTCCGGTGCCGCTTTGTCCCTGGATCATAACCGGTGCATTTGATTCGGAAACGCTGCCGATCAGCTCGAACAGGCGCTGCATGGGTACAGATCTCCCTATCAGGCCATGATACCCTTCATTCAGGTTACAGGTTTTGCGTAAAGACTCGATCTCGTTCTCCTGACGAATATTGTCGGAAATATCGGTCAGCGTCTCTACTGCCCCGATAACGATACCGTCTTCGGCCTTTAACACGACAGCGCTTTTGATAATATTAACGGTATGGCCGTCCTTGTTGGTAATCAGGCATTTTTTATTTTGGATATTGCCCCGGACAAAGAGGTTGCAAAAGCCTTTACCCTGTTCTTCGCCAAGTATCTTGCAGCCGGTGCAGTTCAGAATTTGACACGACCTGCCTAACAGTTCTTCGGTGGTGTAGCCGGTCAGTTGCTCAGCGGCGGCATTGGCAGCAAGAATGGTACCGCTCGCGTCTACCACAATAAGTCCCTCCCTGAGCGTGTCGACGATTGTTTTCCAGAAATTGGCTATGTCCACGTTACCCCCTGCGTTAATTCATGTTAATGCGTTAAGTTAACGCGTTAACGATGTTCCTTAACATATTAATGGGCATAATTGAAATAATTTTTAGATAAATTCTATAAATCTTATATTATCAAACTGTTATGACGAAATAAGGTATGCGCGCAGCCTGGCATACATTTTGCTCATGGTCTTCCACACCTGATTATATGTGGAGTAGAATTCCAGATGGCAGCTTCTTTAGAAATTGATCTGACCTGTACGCTACCGTGGCTCGGTTTACTGAAATGCATGAATACTCTTTCCAGAATCGGACCGGGGGAAGTCCTGGTGGTTCTGCTGGAAGATCAGGAAGCCGTTGATAGCCTCATTAAAATCATACAGCGTTCAACGAATCAGGTACTTAAATCCAAAAGGGAAGAAAACTGCTATCGGGTTTGCATCAGAAAAGGCCAACTGTAACAACGCATTACAATCATTAGGAAAAGGGGGAAGTTCAAAATGAAAAAGAAATTGCTATTCATTATCCTGGCAGCTGTTTTTTTGCTGACCTGGGTCGGTGCCGTTATGGCGCTGGAAAAGGGTAACAAACGCAAGGGCAAGTACATATATCGTAAAGTATACAAAGCATGCTATCAGCGCGGTGAGGTTGATTCCACTAAACCGCCCATTAATCCGGACGCCAGGACCCAGGCCGAGTGGATCCGGGTTTTCGAGCAAAAAGATTTCAACGAGTTTGGCTGTAAACCAGAATGGAGCCATCTGTCCGATTCCGATCTGGGCAACATTTTTGCATATATGCACGACCACGCTGCCGACTCTCCCACACCGCTAAAATGCAAGTGATCCAGCAGGGTCCGTCAAGTCTGTTATCGGATTAATAACTCTCAATGAACGGAGGTTATAATGACATCGCGTAAATTTCTATCTTTAATGTTCGTTGCTTCTTTTTTACTCTTGCTGGTCGTAATTGGCTGTGCAGCGCCGCAGAGGGCTGCCAAGCCGGCAGAGGCTGACTGGAAATTCCACTCTATTGTGGATGTAGCTTTTGTTCAGCAGTATGCCATGGTTCCGCAGTCGGAAGGGGTGATGATCATCGATTCGCGGCCTTACAAGCCCAAATATGTCAACGGGCACATTCCCACAGCGGTCAACATACCGGACAGTCAGTTTGACAAGCTCACGGGCAAACTGGTTGGAGACAAAAACGCACTGTTGATTTTTTACTGTGGCGGGCCCACCTGAAAGCTGAGCCACAAATCCGCCAGGAAGGCGGAAAAGCTTGGTTACAGCAATGTTAAGGTATTTTCAGCGGGTTTTCCGGCATGGGTGAAAACCAAAGGCAATTACGCTGCGGTTGATGCCGGATACGTGGCCAAA
>DAOVBC010000289.1 GCA_030670715.1 Deltaproteobacteria bacterium
CGCTGGCTGGCCTCCGGCCCCAGGTGCGGACTGGGTGAAATCAACATTCCGTCCCTGCAGCCCGGTTCGTCAATCATGCCCGGCAAGGTGAACCCGGTCGTTCCCGAAGCCGTCATACAGGTGGCGGCGCAGGTAATCGGAAACGACGCTGCGATTGTGCTGGGTGGTCAATCGGGAAACTTTGAACTCAATGTCGCCATACCGGTGATCGCTCACAACCTGCTGCAATCGATCCACCTGCTCGCTACAGCTATTGAAATTTTTTCTGAAAAGTGTATAAAAGGAATTTCGGCAAATCGTGAAACCTGTGCCGCCAATATCGAAAAAAGCCTGGCAATGGTTACCGGACTTGTACCCCGTATCGGCTACGAAAAGGCTGCAGCTATCGCCAAAACGGCATACGAAACCGGCAAAACCGTCAGAGAGGTCGTTCTGCAGAAAAAGATCTTGCCGGAGGATGTACTCAAACAGATACTGGACCCTGATAAAAACGGAGGTAAAAATGACGAGTAAAAAGTATCAGATCAAAGGCGCCTGCCCGCAGTGCGGCTGCACCGACGTTACCGTTCTTTCCGCTGAAGAGATGAAGAAAAAATACGGCGATGTGCCCAACATAGAGCTGGACTGCAGCGCCTGTACGGCAAAATACGACTCTGAAATGAAAACCGCCTGCCCCGAATGGGACAAGGACTGCAAGCTTGAAGGATAGGATACGCTCTGTTGGAGAACTCATCGGTTCACAACCGTTACACCGGGCTGTCAAAATTAACACTTTTCCTGGCACTATCCAGAACACCGCACGGGTTGCTGGATATGGCCACCCCCGCTTTCGGCGCCCTGCTGTGGCTGGGCGCCTTCCCTTCTTTGTACATCATCATCCTGGGTTTGATCACCGTGTTTGCGGGCTATACAGCAGTCTATGCTTTAAATGACGTTATCGACTACCGGGTCGATAAAGAGAAAGCCCGCATCGCCGGCGGATTAAGACAATCGGACAGCTACCTGGACGCAGCAATGGTTCGTCACCCGATGGCCCAGGGGCTGCTGAGTTATAAAGAGGGATTGTTCTGGGCCATGGGCTGGTCAGCCGTGGCGATGGTCGGTGCCTACCTGTTAAACCCGGTCTGTGTTTTAATTTTCCTGGCCGGCTGTGTGCTGGAAGCACTTTACTGCCTGATGCTCAAAGTCAGTCCGCTAAGGACGATTATCAGCGGCGGAGTTAAAACATCCGGATCCATTGCGGCGATATTTGCCGTTGATCCTGACCCGTCATTGCTCTATGTCGCGGCACTGTTCCTGTGGCTTTTCTTGTGGGAAATCGGCGGGCAGAATATTCCGGCCGACTGGACGGATATTGAAGAGGATCGCCGGTTGCGCGCCCAGACGGTACCGGTACGATTCGGACCAGAAGGCGCTTCTCTGGTTGTCCTCTGGACACTTATATCGGCACTGGTCGTAAACATCGCGCTGCTCTATTTCTCAAAAACCGGATTTCAGCTGCCATTTGCAATCGTCTGCCTGATCACCGGCGGGTGCCTTCTTCTGCCGCCAACCGTAAAGCTCTATCGTACAAAAGAACGGCTGCATGCCATGACATTATTTAACAGGGCCAGTTATTATCCGCTGACAATGCTGATCCTGATAGTAGTTAAAATAATACTATAGCTGAATATTTTCTATGAAACACCTCCCTGCGGTCGGCGCTTCATAGAAAATATTCAGGCTAACACCCACGACGCCTTGGAGGTAGCCACGAATGAAAGAATTTGAGCCGGAAGAGCTTGCCGGGTACAACGGCGAAAACGACAAACCGGTTTATATCGCCTACCAGGGAAAAATCTACGATGTCACCGAAAGCCGTCTCTGGAAAACCGGGCTTCACATGCGGCGCCACCATGCCGGGACCGACCTCACTACAGACCTGCAGGCAGCCCCCCATACCGAGGAAGTCATAGAGCGGTACCCGCAGGTAGGCATATTAAAAAAAGAAGAAATCCCCGGAAGAGAAGTACCGAATGTCCTGACCTGGCTGCTGGACGCCAATCCGTTTTTCCGGCGTCATCCCCACCCGATGACGGTCCATTTCCCCATTGTTTTTCTGCTCTGCAATCCGTTTTTCAACATCCTTTACCTGATTACCGGCAACGGCGCCTTTGAAACAACGGCGCTGCACTGCCTGGCCGGCGGTATCCTTTTTACGGTTGTCGCCATGCTGACCGGTCTGCTCACCTGGTGGTATAACTACATGGCCAAAATGCTCAAACCCGTGGCGATTAAAATACCCCTGTCGCTGGTCATGCTCATATTTGCCATTATTGTATTTATCTGGCGAATCAACGACCCCCGCGTTTTGGACAACCTTCAGGGGGCCAATATCCTTTACCTGATCCTTGTGTTGTCACTTTTTCCGCTGGTCTCAGTGATTGGCTGGTTCGGGGCGAATATGACCTTTCCGCTTGAAAAAGAGTAAAAAAGCCCGAAGCCTTCGGCTCCGGGCTTTGCCTGAATAGTAGTCGAGACGGATCAGCCGGTAACGCAATCGCGCGCACGCCGACCACCTTTCCGGGCAGCATCCCGATAGCATTGATGAAATTCTGCATAACTTCTGGAACACAGGTCACATTTTCTTAGTTCTTTCATAAGCTGCTTCTTTTCTATGGCGCAGCATTTTCGGGCGTTAATAGATACAGCCTCCATAGTTATCACCTCCTTCTAACCCGAACATTTCATGAAAATTTTTATGCAACTTAATTTTCTTAAAAATATTCAAAGCCTTGAAACCGTTTGAGTTGGCTTTTTCAGGTGACACTTTGAACCATGCTCATTTTGAAGGTCTCTCATCAGCATAAAAGTTTTCACCCTGCGGGCGAGCCCGAGGCGCCCATTTGCTGCGTTATCAAGGGCTTGCGGTAGCATAAGTACAGCTGCATCCTTGAATGCCTTGCAAATGAACGCCTCGAACTCGTGAAATATCCGGCCTAACCCGTTGCGGCCTCAAAGTTCTCGTTGACCTTATCCCAGTTGATTACATTGAAAAAGGCCTCAATATATTCCGGTCTTCGGTTCTGGTACTTTAAGTAATACGCATGCTCCCATACGTCCAGACCGAGAATCGGTATTTTTCCCTGACTTAGCGGACTGTCCTGATTAGGCGTAGTTACGATTTCCAACTCCCCCCGATTTAACACCAGCCAGGCCCAACCACTACCGAACAATAACGTCGCGGTACTTGAAAAAGTAGCTTTAAAATGATCGAAGCTGTCGAATTTATTTACTATAGCATCAACGGCCGGACCTTTTTGATCAACCCCTTTTTTCAGAATTGGCCAGAAAAAGCTGTGATTGATATGACCGCCACCGTGATTGCGAACGGCTGTACGAATAGTTTCGGGGATTTCGTTCAGATTCCTGATAAGCTTTTCTGCACTGAACTTTTGAATATGTTCTTGTCCTTTTACAGCGACATTAAGTTTATCGATATAGGTCTGATGGTGTTTGGTATGATGAATTTCCATCGTACGAGCGTCGATATATGGTTCCAGCGCATCATACGCATATGGTAGTTCAGGTAATATATGGTTCATAGGATACCTCCTAATTGAATCTTATTTGTCGAAAG
>DAOVBC010000236.1 GCA_030670715.1 Deltaproteobacteria bacterium
TTGGCTGCGATCTGGAACGGAACTGAAGCGGCACTGGATGACGGGCTCAACGATTTGGAAGAAAAACATATTATTACCAGGATTATTTCAGACGGGGAGGAAAAAAATATTTACAGGCTGACCGATGTTAGACAATGGAAACTCAAGTAACCGGTTAATATACGAGCTCATTTCGAAGTGCCGCTTTCACGCACTCTCGTATCGCACGATCCGGAACATCCGTCCGAATGCCCGGGCACATGGAGGCCATTACGTGCCAGTTCTTGACATCGACCAGCACACCTTCGATAAGGGGCCACTGCCGGCACATGCGCGGTTTGACCGGATGAACGGTGCACAACTCGTCCCAGAAAATACAATAGCCGTTTTCCTGCTGGGCCAGAACGGGTCTGCCGCCGGAGAGTCGGCAGAACTTCGATTCAAAAGAATCAGCATCCGTTCCCACATATTCGGCAATGATTTCGATGTCTTGCTTGCTTAAAAAGGTTCCGCCATATCCTTTACAGCAATCCCCGCACTTAAGGCATTCGAATATGTCAGGGCAGGCGGATGATGGAGACCTATTTGACGTCATGACGGCACTCCATTGCTTTTCTCAAGGTGACCTGGTCCACATATTTCAGGTCACCCCCGATCGGCACACCCGATGCAATCCGCGTTACTTTAACAGAATATTTTTTCAGCCGATCAGCGATATACGCCGCGGTTGACTCCCCCTCAACCGTTGTGCTTGTGGCCAGCACGACCTCTTCGATCTTTTCCTCTTCGAGCCGTGTAATCAGTTCCCTTATCCGGATATCACCGGGTCCGATGCCGTTCATGGGGGAAAGTGTCCCCCCGAGGATAAGA
This sequence comes from Deltaproteobacteria bacterium, assembly GCA_030670715.1. GTDB lineage: Bacteria > Desulfobacterota > Desulfobacteria > Desulfobacterales > SG8-13 > DAOVBC01. Next base: position 850 of record DAOVBC010000236.1, read on the forward strand.
TAGCGTCCTGAATATGAACCTGATTTTTCCAATGACACCATGTCTGCCGGCTGCTCCACCACACACAGCAGCGCTGCCTCTCTTCCCGTGTCCCGGCAGATGCTGCAAACATCGCTGTCGCTCAAGCCGAAACAGCCCCGGCACAATTTTATTTTTTCTTTCAGCTCCAGTATACTGCGGGCCAGCTGTTCGGCTTCGACCCGGGGCGCCCGGAGGATGTGCATCACCAAACGCTCGGCTGTCTTTTCTCCGATACCCGGCAACCTGGAGATGCTCCTAATTGCATTGCGGATGGATTTGGGGTAGTAGTTCATAAGATTAAAAATGCCTAAAATGCCTAAAATTTAAAATGCCTAAAATTAAGGAATTCTAACGATTATTATTTTTATGGTATACGGTTTTGTATCCTGAATCTGCATCTTGTATCCAGTGTAATATAAATCGTTTAACCACAGAGACCACAGAGATCACAGAGAGTAATAAAACATTAGAAATTCATTCTCTGTGTGCTCTGTGGTGAATGTCAATATTCAGTGTCCATGATCAAGTCATTCCCGGAATGTTCAGTCCGCCGGTCAGTTTGCTCATTTCAGCTGAGACCATCTCCTGTGATTTTGCCAGGGCGTCGTTAACGGCTGCCAGCACCAGATCCTGGAGCATTTCTATATCATCAGGGTCAACCACTTCCTTTTCAATTTGAATCGAAACGAGCTGCTGTTTGCCGCTTGCTACAACTTTTACCATGCCGCCGCCGGCTGCGGTCTCGACTGTTTTTTCAGCAAGCTCTTCCTGCAAGCGCAGCATTTTTGCCTGAAGCTTTTGGGCCTGCTTCATCATATTTCCCATTCCTTTCATGAATCATCCTCCTTTATGATTTTAACGTCAACCACCTTACCGTCGAAAATCTCTATTGCGTCTGCAACCAGCGAGTGACTGAGTGCTTCTGTTTTGAGGCGGTTGGCCTCAATTTTTTTTTTACGGTTATCGTTTCCTGTAGCCTTACCGGCGGTAATAACGATTTCCAACTCCCTGGCAAAGACATCGCGGCATACCTTTTTAATGATATCAAGGTTTCGATCGCGCCGGATCAGGTTCAGGTTAAAACCGTTGCCGGTTACTTCAATTTCCAGACGATCCGGGGCCGGTTGTTTCAGTTTACACCGGGTCAGGGTTGCAGCCAGGGAGGGGTTTTTATCTGAAATGATTTGTTGAATTTTTTCCCACGCCTCTTCGATATCGATATCCGAGTCTTTATCGGTGACGGGAGGGGTGGCGGAGAAACCATGCCCCCGGGAAGCGTCTCTGCTATGAGTGCCGGTGGCCTGTTGGAGAGAATCGGATTGATAAGAACGCGCTTCATTTCGCAACGGTCTTTCCGGGCCCTTGATTCGGTCTGTATCCACGCTGTCGCCCGTGCCCTGTGAAATTTCCGTGCGCAGATGATCAAGCTTATCGATGAGTTCATCAATCGGTAAAACCGGTTTTACCTGAAGCATCCTGAAAAAAATCATTTCCAGAGCGATCTTCGGTTGGGCTGAAAATTTAATGGTTGCTTCTTCTTTAAAGAGCAGATCGAACATCTGGTTTAGATAGGCAGCTGATATGGCACTCACCTGCTCGCGCATATGCTCAATCTCATGCCCCGGCAGATCCATCAGGTGCGAGATGTTCGCCCCCATTTTGGCAACCATCAGATTTCTGAAATGCTCGACGAGTTCCGCATAAAGACGCTTCATGTCGTGACCGCGATCGTAAATTCCATCCAGAATTTCAAGCAGTTCCGCTGCATCCCCGTTAAAAAGGGCCGCAGAAATGTCATAAAACACCTTTCGATCAACAACGCCCAGCAAGCCCTGCACCTGATCATCCGATACCGTTTCTTCAGAACAGGCCATTATCTGGTCCAGAAGGCTGAGCGCATCGCGCATACTTCCCCCGGCCTCGCGGGCAATGATGGCCAGGCTTTCCCTGGATATGCTGAATCCCTCTTTGGCGATCAGTGACTGCATATGCTCAACGATCGGTTCCAATCCGATGCGCTTAAAATCATGACGCTGGCAGCGGGAGAGAATGGTTACCGGAATTTTATGCGGTTCCGTTGTAGCAAACAGGAAAAGAACATGGTCGGGAGGCTCTTCCAGTGTTTTCAGCAGTGCATTGAACGCAGGTATGCTGAGCATGTGCACTTCATCGATGATGTATATTTTATAAAGACTGTGCGCCGGCATGTATCTGACATTACCGCGCAGCTCTCTGACCTGATCGACGCTGTTGTTTGATGCACCATCGATTTCAAACACATCAACCGCATTGCCCGAGGTGATTTCTCTGCAGGAGCGGCAATTATTGCAGGGAACGGCAGTGGGGCCATTCTCGCAATTCATGGCTTTGGCAAGAATACGGGCAACTGTTGTTTTGCCGGTTCCCCTCGGTCCGGAAAACAGGATCGCATGGGCCACACGGTCCGATGAAATGGCATTGGCCAGTGTGCGGGTCACATGGTCCTGATCGATGACCTCGTCAAAGATCCGGGGGCGGTATTTGCGTGCGAGAACCAGGTAGGACATAAATAGATGTCTCGAAAAAGTTACAACTTCATGAAAAACTTGAGTTTAGTTGAAACTTGAGTGTTTGCCCGGTATATGGGAATAATGGAATGGTGGAATATTGGAAGGTTGGTTTTGAAAGGGCAAATCCTATTTGAATGTGCCTGAAAATAAAAATTCCACCTGTTAAAACGCTCTTGCCCGATCCAAGGGCCCATTGTTCCATTATTCCAGTATTCCAACAATCCAATCGGGGCGAAAGCTCTAACATTCATCTCCCCAGAGTACTGTGGATTCAGGTTGTTTTCCCGGGTGCCAGTTAAAAATGGCGGAGAGAGAGGGATTCGAACCCTCGGTACCGCTTTTGGCAGTACACACGATTTCCAGTCGTGCTCCTTCAGCCAGCTCGGACATCTCTCCGCGACAGCAGCAAACTAAAATACAGGTCTCACCCTTTTGTCGGGTCCAAAAGGGCCTCGGTGGTAATATTTTTTTACCACGGAGACCACCAGCCGTCGCTGAAGCTTCCGTCTTCGCTAAAAGCTTCGCCGGACAAGATGGCACGGCAGGCTGAGTACACAGAGAAAAAATTAAAAATTATTTTGTTCGCCTCTGCGGTCTCCGGCCCGCCACGCGAGCCGCGAGGCGAGGCGGGCGGGTCTGCGTGCTCTGTGGTGAAGCTGTATTTTGATCAACATTTTGGTTATGGCGGAGAGGGTGGGATTCGAACCCACGATCCCGTTTTTGACAGGATACTGCTTTTCGAGAGCAGGGCCTTCAGCCGCTCGGCCACCTCTCCAGAACCATCCAGTGACGTCAAACGGTAGATTCAAATATAATTTTTCGTGATATCTGTCAATGACCATCTTTGTGCAAGCCGGAAGACGGGGTTGACACCGGCGGAAATTGAGCTATTTCTGCCGCCGCTGCCGGACGAAAAGGCCCAGAGGATATGCCAGTTTTGCAGAGTTTGCTTTGACAAAGCGTTATGCCGTTTTATTGTACGTGTTCACGGGGTGCGTTTCCCCGAGCAGCGAGATTGGCGGAGTGGCCTCGTCATTTCAATGACTTAGCTGTGGGGGAGACCGCGGCTCCCGC
>DAOVBC010000081.1 GCA_030670715.1 Deltaproteobacteria bacterium
TTCATCGTTTGTGGATACCGGAAGGCACAAACGCCTTTGAGAATTCCGACCTCAAGATCGGTGGACCCGACCCCGGCTGCAAATGCGCCGAATGCACCGAGAGTGCAGGTGTGAGAATCCCCCATGATAATGGTATTCCCCGGTCGCACGTATCCCTTCTCGGGAAACAGCGCGTGGCAGACACCGTTGCGACCGATATCGAAAAAGTCCTGAATCCGATGGCGGTGCGCCCAGTCACGCAGAACTTTTCCCTGGGTTGCCGTTTTGGAATCCTTGGCCGGTGTCACGTGGTCGATAACCACTTTGATTTTGGAGGGATCGAACACCCGGTCTTTACCACGGCTGACCAGATCATTAATTGCTATCGGGGTGGTAATTTCATGACAAAAAACGCCATCCAGACGGATGACATGGATATCACCGGACGGATTGTCCACGTGATGGTCATCAAATATTTTCTCGGCTATTGTACGGCCCATGAAAGTTCTCCAGAAAGGGTTTATGCATTCATCTATATAATGAATTCGGATCTTTTCCCGAATTCATTATTTTGTATCAGATTTTAATACCGAAAGAAAGGCTGACTGGGGTATCATCACCTGTCCGACCATTTTCATGCGTTTTTTCCCTTTTTTCTGTTTTTCCAGCAGCTTCCGCTTGCGAGTGATATCGCCTCCGTAGCATTTTGCCGTCACATCTTTTCTCAGGGCAGATATTGTTTTGCGGGCAATGATGTTGCCGCCGATAGCGCCCTGAATGGCAATTTTAAACATTTGCCGCGGTATCTCATCCCGCAGCTTTTCGCAGGTATTTCGGGCGCGTTCCACGGCGCGATCCCGGTGTATAAGCTGTGAGAGGGCATCGACACGCTCTCCGTTTATCAGAATATCCAGCTTGACCACATCCGTATCCCGGAAATCGATCAGTTCATAGTCAAACGAGCCATACCCCTGGGTAACGGACTTGAGCGTATCATAAAAATCGAAAACAACTTCGGCCAGCGGAAGCTCGAATATCATTTCCAGGCGATCGCTGGTAAGGTACTGGTAATTCGTGTTCGTTCCCCGGCGATCCAGGCACAGCTTCATGACCGCTCCCATGTATCGTTCCGGCACCATGATAGTGGCCCGGATAAATGGTTCTTTGGTGGCGGCAATCCGGGTTGGGTCCGGGTAGAGGGCCGGGTTGTCGATGACCAGTTCCGATCCGTCATTCATGATGAGTTTGTAACGCACAGACGGTGCGGTGAGGATGAGCGACAGGTTATATTCTCGTTCCAGACGTTCCTGCACCACCTCAAGATGCAGCAGGCCTAAAAACCCGCATCGGAAACCGAAGCCGAGGGCAACGGAAGTGTCTTTTTCGAAGATCATGGCGGCGTCATTGAGTTTAAGTTTTTCAAGTGCCGCCGCTAGTTCCTCATAACCATCCGAAGCCACCGGGTAAACGGACGAAAAAACCACCGGTTTTGCTTCTTTGAATCCAGACATGGGCGCGTCGCACGGCCGGTCTTTTATGGTAATGGTGTCGCCGCAGCGGGTATCGCTGACGGTTTTAATACCGGCAATGACATAGCCCACCCGGCCTGCCGCCAGTGATTTCTGTGGAACCCGTGTAATCTGAAATATGCCGACTTCTTCCACCCGGTATTGGGCACTGTTGGACATAAAGACGATGGTGTCACCGGCCGATACGGTTCCTTGGAAGATGCGAATATGAACGATGGTGCCGCGATAGGGATCATAGTGTGAATCAAATATCAACGCTTTTAACGGGGCATCGGGATTTCCCTCAGGAGGTGGAAGCTGTTGCACAGTGGCTTCGAGAACCTCCTCTATTCCTTCGCCCTCCTTGGCCGAGGTGAGAATCGCCGTGTCCGGATCCAAACCGAGATCTTCATCGATCTGGACCTTGACACGCTCAATATCTGCCGAGGGGAGGTCAATCTTATTGATGACGGGTATGATCTCCAGATCATGTTCCATCGCAAGGTAAAGGTTCGCAAGCGTCTGGGCTTCAACCCCCTGGCTGGCATCAATGAGCAATAGGGCCCCCTCACAGGAAGCCAGCGCCCGTGACACTTCGTATGTAAAATCAACGTGACCGGGTGTATCGATCAGATTAAGATAATAGGTTTGTCCATCTTGTGCATTATACGGCAGGCAAACCGTCTGGCTTTTAATTGTAATACCGCGCTCCCGCTCTATATCCATGCTGTCGAGGATCTGATCCTGAAATTCGCGGTCCGCGATAATATCCGTTATCTGGATGAGACGATCGGACAGGGTCGATTTACCGTGGTCGATATGGGCGATGATACTGAAATTTCTTATATGTTTCATCAGTTAGATGCCGGGCCGTTGGATTATAAATTAAGGCGAATTCTTATCTTAAAAGGCGGTTGACACACCTTTTTTTAGCAGTTATAATTACAAACTAGGCAACATAGTGAAAAGAGAGCGCTTTTTTACCAAATTTATTTCAAACATGTCAACCCCGGTGCAAAACAGATCGGTTTTAATTACAATTGAGAGATCTTGATGACACAGTCGGACAAGGTAAACAACATTTTAATCGTTGACGATGAAGTTGGCGTGAGGGACTCGATGCACGAGTTCATCGAAATGGCCGGTTATCATTCAGCTATAGCATCCAGTGCGGAAGAAGCCCTGGAGCTGCTGAAGGAAAAAAATAATATTCAGGTCGTTATCACCGATATCATGCTGCCCGGGATGGGTGGGTTGGAGCTGACCAAGTTAATCAAAAAAGATTATAAATCCGATGTTATTGTCATGACCGGTTACAGCGGAGACTATTCATACGAAGAGGCGATCAACATGGGCGCCAGTGACTTTGTTATCAAACCGGTGCGACTTGAAGAATTGCTGCTAAGGCTGAAAAGAGTGCTGAAAGAACGCGAACTTACCCAGGAGCGCATCCGGATGATGGAAAAGCTCCAGCGGCTTGCTATTACAGACGGACTTACAAAGCTCCACAACTCCAGGTCGTTTTACAGCCAACTCGAAGTTGAAGTCGACCGGTTCAACCGCTACAAGCATCCGCTATCCCTGCTGCTGTTAGATATCGACCATTTCAAGAATTACAATGACAGCTACGGCCACCTCGAGGGCGATAAGGTTCTGGTGAAAATCAGCCAGATGATCAAATCATGCCTTCGGAAAATGGATACCGCCTACCGGTACGGTGGAGAAGAATTTACGGTTATCCTTCCGGAAACAAGCTGCGAGGAGGCGCTGCTTGTTGCCGAGAGGATTAGAAATGTCATCCAGTCGGAAAAGTTTACGCCACAACGCGAAAAAGAACTCTCCATAACCATCAGCATCGGTGTTACGCAATACGCTGTGGAAGAGCAACTGTCTGCCTTTATACAGCGTGCGGATAAAGCCATGTATGTTTCCAAGCGGAACGGCCGCAACCAGGTGACCGCCATGGCAGCAGAAAACGAAAATTAACACCGATCAAATTTCTGCGATTGTCTGCGCCTGTCTGCCTGCCCAGTTGAATGTGAAACCTATTCAACCGGGGCGGTTAATTTCAATTTAACCCATAAAAAGCCTTTTTTCGGGTTACTGCATTATAACCTTCAGTAGTAAATCACCCCGACGACCGTCGGGAAGCTGCCGGCCCAACCCTTTCAAACGAAGCGTTTTCCCCGCTCTTATTCCAGCCGGAACGGCTACTTTTATTAGCCGCGTATGGAAACCCCAGGGAATATTTACCAGCTTGCGTGTGCCTGTCCGGGCCTCATGCGGTGTTATCTGGATGGAGCCATACAGGTGCGGGCTGTCGCCTGTGCCGGAAGGGCGGATCACCTGCAGGCGATAGGTCTTTTTCTTCTCGGTGACCGGAGTTAATTTTTTAGTAATGCCCACAGCCGGCATCGCTTGAAAGATTTTTAAAAATATAATGCCGAAGATAAAACCACCGATGTGGGCCCACCACGCAATGCCGCCCATATCTCCTTGACTGCCGGCGGCACTTAAAAATTGCAGGATAAACCAGACTCCCAGGAAAAAAAAGGCCGGGATTTCGATGAACCAGGGGATAAAAATAATCGGTATCAGTGTGAGGATTCTGGATGAAGGGTGCAAAATAAAATAAGCGCCCATAACGCCGGCTATTGCTCCGCTGGCACCGATGGTCGGCATATTCGAATTCAAATTGAGCAGCAGGTGCGATATCCCGGAAGCCGTTCCGCAGAGAAAATAAAACAGCAAATAACGCAGATGGCCGAGGTGATCTTCAACATTGTCACCGAATATGTAGAGGAACCACATATTGCCCAGAATGTGCCAGAACCCGCCGTGCAGGAACGTAAAAGAGACCAGGGAAAACAGCTGCTGCCCCGGTGTAAAATATGAAGATATCTGCGGGACGGTATAGCGCGCCGGGACGAGTCCATAGATGTAGATAAATCGGTCAATTTCAGGGCCCTGGGCCATTTGCACCAGGAAAATAACGATATTGATACCGATAATGGAAAGATTGATTACCGGAAAATGCCTAGCCGAAATGGTGTCACGAATGGGGATCATGGGTCGCCGTAAAACATGGGTCAGTGTCAAGTCGGCTAATTGGCGACAGACAAGCCTGCCGGATGGGTGAATTAACAGTTGCGAGTTGCGAGTTAATTATAGACCCATTAACCCGTAACTCGCAACTCGTAACCCGCAACGTGTCGAATAAGCGGCAACCGTCGAATCTACTGAACCAATTGAACCACTAAAACCAATCAAACAGATTCTACTTTCCCATTTCTTTTATCTTCTCCAGGGTCGATTCGAGTTTGTGAAGTTTTTCGATCAACCGGCCATGCTTTTCCTTTACGTTGTTAACGACTTTTTCCGGTGCTTTGTTCAAAAAAGCTTCATTACTTAATTTCTTTTCCACAGGTGCAAGTTCAGCGGCGACTTTATGGATTCTTTTCTCAAGGCGCCTGGATTCTTTATCAAAATCGATAATTCCTTCCAGCGACACAAATATGGTTGCCCCATCGATAATCGTTGTTGCAGCTGCAGCCGGTTTTTTTCCGGGTGCTTCCACCATCAGCGTCTTTATCCGGGCAAGATGGGTAATAATATTGCGATACCGATCAATCGTATCCCTGATGGACTCCTCCGCTGAATGAATCGAGACATCCAATGCCTGCGAGGGCGCCAGGTCCATCTCTCCGCGGACGTTTCTCACACCGGTAATGATGGCCGTAATGATTTTCATTTTTGACTCGGCTTCCGCATCATGGATAACATTCTGGCTATCCGGATCGTCGACAGGATATACGGCGTGCATGATGGATCCATTGGTGCCCGGTAGTTTGTTCCATATTTCCTCGGTTACAAAAGGTATAAACGGGTGAAGTAGAATCAGAGCATTCTTTAAGACGCGCCACAGGACTGCCAGTGTGTTATCCTGCCGATCCACGCCCTCATTGCCGTAAATCACCGGTTTGATAATTTCCAGGTACCAGTCGCAGAACTCATGCCAGATAAAATTATAGAGTACGGCAGCAGCATCATTGAAACGGTAGCTGTCCAGGGCATCCTCTACCGAATCGGTTGCCGCTTGCAGCCGGGAAAGGATCCAGCGGTCCGGAAGTGACAGTCGATCGGGGTCAAATTTAACCGAACCTTTCTTTAGGTGCATCAGGGACAGGCGGGATGCATTCCAGAGTTTATTAATAAAGTGGCGGTATCCTTCTATACGTTTTTCCGACATTTTTACGTCTCTGCCCTGGGCGGCAAATGCCGCCAGCGTAAAACGGAAGGCATCAGTTCCGTATTGCTCGATAACCGACAGCGGATCGATAACGTTACCGGTTGACTTGCTCATTTTCTTACCCTCTTCATCCCGGACGAGGGCATGCACATAGACATCCCGGAACGGGACGCTGCCCATGAAGTGAATACCCATCATCATCATCCTGGCGACCCAAAAAAACAGAATATCGAAAGCGGTAACCAGAACAGAGGTCGGGTAGAAAATCTGCAGAAGTGGGGTTTTTTCCGGCCAACCCATGGTAGAAAACGGCCAAAGGGCGGAGCTGAACCAGGTGTCAAGAACATCGGTCTCCTGGACAAGACGGCTTGAGCCACAGCCGGGGCATTTATCAGGGGCTTTCATGGCCACGACAAGTTCATTGCACGCCTGGCAGGTCCACGCCGGTATCTGGTGTCCCCACCAGATCTGGCGTGAAATGCACCAGTCCTTAATATTTCTCATCCAGTCATAGTATGTGTTCACCCAGATTTCAGGAATGATCCGTGTATTGCCGTTTTCCACTGCGGCGATCGCTTCTTCTGCCAGGGGTTTTGCCTTAACGAACCACTGCTTGGAAAGGTTGGGCTCGACCACGTCTTTGCAGCGGTAACAGTGTCCCACGCTGTGTTTGTAAGGCTCTATTTTTTCAAGATACCCTCCTTCTTTCAGGGCATCAACAACGGCTTTTCTGCACGCAAATCGTTCCAGGCCCTTGAATTTTCCGGCTTCAGATGACATGAACCCGTTATCGTCAATCACTTTCACCGTTGGCAGATCGTGGCGGATTCCGATTTCATAGTCGTTCGGGTCGTGCGCGGGTGTAATCTTTAACGCTCCCGTACCAAAGGTCATGTCCACGTATTTGTCCCTGATGATCGGTAGCTTTCGTTCCATCAGCGGCAAAACAACTTTTTTATCAGCGACTTGACGGTATCTATCATCATCGGGGTGAACGGCAACAGCCGTATCTCCCAGCATGGTTTCCGGTCGTGTTGTGGCCACCACAACACCGCCGGTACCATCTTCGAAAGGATACCGGATGTGATACAGATGGCCCTCGGTCTCTTCGTGTTCAACCTCCAGGTCTGCCAGAGCCGTGTAACAGCGCGGGCACCAGTTGATAATATAATTGCCGCGGTAAATCAGGCCTTCATCGTAGAGTTGAACAAACACTTTGCGGACGGCACGGGACAACCCTTCATCCATGGTGAACCGCTCCCGCTCCCAGTCGCATGAAGCCCCCAGTCGTTTGAGTTGATTAATGATGGCACTGCCATATTTTTTTCGCCATTTCCAGACAGCCTCAATGAATTTTTCTCTGCCGATCCGGTGGCGATCAGTGCCTTCCTGCGCCAGTTTTTTTTCCACTACGTTTTGGGTGGCGATGCCGGCGTGATCGGTTCCCGGCATCCACAGAACGTTATCACCACGCAGCCTCCTGTAACGGCAGAGTATGTCCTGTAAAGTGTTGTTCAGGGCATGCCCCATATGCAAAACGCCCGTGACATTGGGGGGCGGGATGACGATGGAATAGCTTTTCGGTACCGGATCCTCAACGGCGGCAAACAGTTGTTCTTCTTCCCAAAACTTATACCAGCGTTTTTCAACATCGTGCGGCTCGTAACCTTTGCTCAGTAGATCCGAATTCATATGCTTAAACTCCTTCTCAGTACCTCAGTGCATCAAATCAGAAATACGAACCTTTCCTAATATTAAAACCTGATGATTTTTTCAACAGCTAATGCTGATAAAAAAAGGGGATTATAAAATAATCCCCTTTTATTGATTCCGTGAGGCTTCGGAATACCGGCTGGACTTATTTTTTCGACTTTATCATAAAAGATACAGACTAGTCGCCCTGGCCCGCATCACCCATAATGAGGCTTTTTAGTCTGCCGATCTCTTTTGTCACCGCCTGTTCAATGGCGTCGACGAGAATCACCTCAATTTTTTCCGAAAATATCTTGCTGACAACCTGTTCAACCGTCTTCTCAAGCTGTTCGGGGGACACAGGTCCGGCTTCCGATCCAAATACTTTATTGAGGAGTTCGTCTTCGTCTGCATGATTCTCGGTGGAAGGTTCTTTTACCCTGATCGATATCGGATCGGCCGTTTTATGCAGATCTTCACGGACCGATGCGTCGGGTTGATCAAAGTCTACAGATATTTCCCGCTCTTCAAGGGTATCTTCGAGTTCTTCATCACCGCTGTCAACCAGCGCTTCGGCTGAGAGCGGTTCCTCCGGAATCATACCTTCCGCTTCCGAAATTTCAGCCACAGTTTCTTCTCCCACATTCAGTGTGAGTCCTTCAGCCGATTCCTGGATGTCTGGAATCGTTTCCGCGGCGGTTTCCGGTGCCGGTTCTTCCTTGAAATCCCCACTGAATTCCTGGTCGATCATTTCGTGGTCATCTTCTGTAAGCTCGAGTACTTCTTCCGGCGGAGCTTCAACCTGATCCTCGACGGGCGGCTCCTGCCCGTGGCCGCTGTCCAATTCGCCTGTTTCAACCGTGTCTGTGAGTTCCTGGTCATCGAGGCTCACGCTGAGATCTTCTTCTCCCGTCTGGCTATCAAAATCTGTAAGGTCGAGCGTGGTCTC
>DAOVBC010000036.1 GCA_030670715.1 Deltaproteobacteria bacterium
ACCTGCTCATCCGGGTGCTCGGTATTGGCAACGCCCTGCCCGACGCCTCCCTGAATAACCTCTTGAAATGTATACCCGATTCACGTCTTCTCCGGCATCCGCTGACAACTTTCGACCCACGGGAGCGGCTTGACCACGCCCACGGTCAGAGCCTGCCGGATTGGATTAGTCTGCGGGGAGGGAGCTTAAAAAACTTTCCCGACGGCGTTGCCTATCCCGAGTCGCCTGAACAGGTCGCCGAGCTGATCGGTTTTGCAAAAAAACAGGATATCGTCGTTATTCCTTACGGCGGTGGGACCAGTGTTGTCGGCCACCTTGAGGTGCCTGAGGGCGACAGACCGGTTCTGAGTTTGTCTCTGCAGCGCCTGGACCGGCTCATCGACCTGGACCCCGGCAGCCGGCTGGCCACGTTTGAATCCGGTATTTTGGGATCGCAGCTTGAAGCGCGGCTCAAGGCCAAAGGCTTTTCCCTGGGTCACTATCCCCAGTCTTTTGAATATTCCACTCTGGGTGGGTGGGTCGCCACCCGTTCCAGCGGCCAGCAATCAGCCCATTACGGAAGAATCGAACAGCTATTTGCCGGGGGCGAACTGGTAACACCGGTTGGAACGTTGAACCTGCCGCCTTTTCCTGCCTCGGCGGCCGGGCCGGATCTGCGGCAAATGGTTCTGGGGTCCGAGGGAAGACTGGGTGTCTTAACCCGGGTTACCGTCAGAATTTCATCCATTCCTGAAAGGGACGATATATACGGTGTTTTTTTTCCCTCCTGGAATCATGCGGCAACTGCTGTTCGAACCATTGCCGGCGCCGGCATTCCATATTCCATGATTCGCCTCAGCAACCCGGTTGAAACCCGGACCGGTCTGGCCCTGGCCGGTCACAGTAAAAAGATGGAGTTATTGAGCCGTTATCTCCGGATCAGGGGGGTTGCGGAAGACAGCGCATGCATGTGCCTGATCGGTTTTGCCGGTTCAAGACGCCGGGTGAGATCGGCCAGACGGGAAGCTGTAGCCGTTTTGCGGCGATATAAGGGGGTATCCGCCGGAAAGGCACCGGGTGAGGCCTGGAAAAAAAATCGATTCCGTGCGCCCTATCTTCGCAACACGCTCTGGAACAATGGCTATGCGGTCGACACGCTGGAAACGGCGGTTACCTGGGATAAAGTTGACACGGCAATGGAGACGATCGAACGGGCCGTTGAAGAAAGCCTGGTACCGTGGAATGAAAAGGCGCACTGTTTTTCGCACCTGTCGCATGTCTATCCCTCCGGTTCGAGTATTTACACGACGGTTGTGTTCCGACTGGCAAACACGCCGGAAGAAACGCTGGACCGCTGGCAGGCCATAAAAAAAGCGGCAAGCCGGGCCATCATTCGCACCGGCGGGACGATCAGCCACCAGCACGGCGTGGGAGTGGACCATTTACCCTATCTGGCGGATGAAAAGGGCTCTGCCGGCGTGGGTGCCCTGAAGCAGCTGTGTTCCCATTTCGACCCGGAAAACCGAATGAATCCCGGGAAACTGGTGACGTAAGCTGGATATTGCCCGTGAAAATGTGACCATACCCCGCGGGTTTTTGTGTACTGCCGGACAACTGTCTGAGCCGGTTAGTGCGCGTTATTGCGAACGTACGTGTTCACAGGGTGCGTCTCCCCGATTCACTCCGGTGGCTGCGTGTCCGGTCATTTCAATGACTTAGCAGCGGGGGCATTCCTGCCCCCTCCGCATTCTCCCGCAAAAAACGTGCGGGAGCCGCGGTCTCCCCCACGGCTAAGCCATTGAAATGACGAGGCCACTGCGCCAATCTCGCTGCTCGGGGAAGCGCACCCCGTGAACTCGTACTTGCGAACATTAATAGGGCGGTCATGAAAACAGAACCGCTGCGTATGAGCACGGCACCTTTTTTAAAGCTCGCATCAAGGTTGGTCGAGGTAAGGGGGAATGCATGCATCTGGAAACCATTCCGGAAAAATGGGATTTGGTGGTCGTTGGTGGCGGCGTTACCGGCGCGGGCATTTTCCGGCTGGCCGCCGGCATGAACCTGAAAGTCCTGCTTGTCGAACAAAAAGATTTTGCCTGGGGAACCTCCAGTCGCTCTTCAAAACTGATCCACGGCGGACTGCGTTACCTGAAAGAGGGGCGCCTGTTGCTGACCCGGGAATCGGTGCAGGAACGTGAGCGATTACTTGAAGAAGCACCCGGGCTGGTGGAGCCTTTGGAGTTTCTGGTACCGGTATACAAAGACCGGGGGCCGGGAAAGTGGACGCTTGAAGCCGGCCTTTCCCTGTACGATCTCATTGCCCGCAAGCACCGTCACCAATTTCTTTCCAAGGAAGAATTTTTACAGCTTGCACCGTACGTTGACCAAAAACTGCTGATAGGGGGGTTTTGCTTTTTTGATGCCCGTGTGGATGATGCCAGGCTGGTAATGCGCCTGATCAATGAGGCCGTTCAACTGGGTGGATGTGCGTTAAATTATACCGCGGCTACAGATATTTATCGCAATGCCGAGGGTGGGGTCACCGGCATCCGGGTGGAGGATACAGAAACAGGTGCCGCAAGAACCCTGTCCACGCTTGCCATCATCAACGCCGGCGGGATATGGGCGGAGAAACTGCATCCGCCACCTCAGAGGGATTTTCACATGCGCCCATTGCGCGGCAGCCACCTGGTATATCCGAGCCGGGTCCTGCCGGTGGACCGGGCCATCAGTTTTATCCACCCGGCAGACGGCCGGGCCGTTTTTGTCATTCCCTGGCAAGGGGCTGTTCTGGTCGGAACAACAGACCTGGATCACGAAAATGACCTTTCTATCGAACCGGCCGCCGCCGAAAAGGAAGTCATTTACCTGGTGCGGGGCCTGGCAAAGCTGTTTCCATCGCTGGACTTCTCTCTGAAAAATTGTATTGCCAGCTTTGCAGGCGTGCGACCGGTTGTCAGCAGTGGTGACCGGGCACCCTCTTCAGAGCCACGTGACCACATGATCTGGACGGACAAAGGGCTGGTGACTGTGACCGGCGGGAAAATGACCATCTTCCGTGCCATGGCCCGCGATGCCCTCAAAGCTGCTGCGCCTTGTTTGCCTCCGGTTGAAATGAACATCGATAACGAGCCCATTTTTGCACCCCTGCCGGTGGGACCGGCCAATAATTTCGGGTTATCCTCCGACACATGGCGCTATCTTTACGGTCGCTATGGTCCGCATGCCGATACACTAGTTCGAAATTCGTCTGCGGAAGATCTCAAGCCTATTCCCGGCACCGAAACATTGTGGGCGGAGATTCCTTTTGTAGCTGGTAAAGAGCAGGTCAGGCATCTTGATGATTTGCTTTTGCGACGGGTTCGCATCGGTCTTTTAACTCCCGGCGGTGGCCGGGCCCACATTCGGCGGATCAAACAACTCTGCCGCCCGGTTCTTCCATGGAGTAGAAAACGATGGAGACAGGAAATAAAAAGGTATCTTGAGCTATGGGAACACGCACACGGGTTGCCGCCCGGTCTGACAGAGGCACGTCCCGGCCGGAGGCCCCCTTCGATTTTTCATTTCAGGGCCTTTCTCAGGCATTATTATCGAAAACTCTTCTAAATATTGTTCGTTTATGAACACCGAGCTGTTTCCGTGAACACGTACGTTTCCGCTTTACATATTGGTGCCGATGGAGGAAGCTATCAAATGAAAAAGCAATGGATACCGGCTGTCGGGAAAATGACGTACGGCATATACGTTCTCACCACGCATTACGATAACGAGATCAACGGCATGATTGCTTCGTGGGTCTCACAGGTTTCCTATGATCCGCCCCTAGTTATGGTTGCCGTCCATCCCAACCGTTACTCCCACCGCCTCATCGAGCAGGGAGGCTGCTTTGCTTTGCATGCTCTGGGCAAAACACAGCAAGATTTTTTATCCCGCTTTAAAGGTCCTGATCCCGCAGATAAATTTGCGGACATCTCATGGGAAAGGGGCAAAACAGGGTGTCCGATTATAAAAGAATGTGTCGCCTATCTGGATTGTCGGGTCAAAACGATCATTAGGCCGGGCAATCACACGATTTTCATCGGCGAAATCATCGATGCACGGCTTCTCTCCGATGAAGAAACGTTCAGTACGATAGATTACAGCGGGATATATCTTGGAAAGGCTTAATCAGATTCGATCCCTCTCGGCTTGATTTATCGGTTTGCAGTATTATTTTCTAAATAATTCTATGCACTTCTGAGTGTTTTATCGATAAAACGATAGAAGTGATTGAGGAAAAGGCCATGACCGCCGATCATGAAAAAAATACGGAATTGAAGAGTAAACGTGCCTTCCAAATCCGATTCGCTCATTCCGGTATCGATGGTTTCCTGACAGTGCGGATGGTTAATTTCAGCCGGGGCGGCATCTGCTTCGAGTCCGGGGTTAAAATCAACCCCGGAGCAAGAATTGTTGTCCGGGGTAAGACCCGCCCCATAGACCTGCCGCACATTCAGGCCGGCCGGGAACATCCGGCGAAGGTGAAATGGTGCAGATCGATGGCCGAAGAGGTTGCCCTGCCGTACCGCATCGGCATCGCATTCGAAAACCCGTTGAAGGAAGATTACCTTAAAAAGTGGCGGACGGGTGTCTGGAATTGGTCTTAACCCGAACATTTCATGAAAATTTATATGCAAAATGAATCCGCCTTAGGCGGATGAAATATCCGGGTTAATGTCTGGAATCCGGGAAAGGCATCACCCCAATGAAAAGGATTATGGCAATGATGGGCCGTATCATCCGGGCCCTCTGGATTGCGGTAACTGTCAGTCGAAGAGCCTTCGGAAACTTGCTGTTTATCGCTTTTGTCCTGTTCCTGGCAGGTCTTTTTTTCTTCGGTGGCGGTAAAAGGGTGTCGGAAGATGTCGCCCTGGTTCTGGCACCGGTTGGAAATATTGTGGAACAGGTATCCGAACAGCTTCTGATGGATCTTTTTTTTGGGCGTGTAACCAAGGAAGAAACCCTGCTCAATGATATCATCGATGTCGTTGATCATGCCGCAGAAGACGAAAACATAAAAGTGCTGGTATTGGATCAGCGCCGGATGGGAGCGGCAGGTGTCAGCAAACTGCATGATATCGGTGCTGCGCTGAATCGCTTCCGGAAAACGGGTAAGCCTATCATCGCTGCCGGTGATTATTTCAATCAGCAGCAATATTATCTGGCGGCCCACGCAAATAGAGTGTACCTGCACCCAATGGGCCAGGTTTGGCTCAGCGGTTACGGCGCTTACCGTATATACTTCAAGACGGCGCTGGAAAAACTGTTGGTGCAGTTTCACGTGTTCAGAGTCGGCACGTACAAATCGGCCCTGGAGCCGTTTTTCCGGAACGATATGTCCGAGGAAGCCAAAGAGGCCAATTCGGCCTGGCTGAATGTACTCTGGGATGCCTATAAAACAGATGTCGCCGTACTGCGGAAGATCGAAGCGGATCGCATTGATGCTCATATCAACAACATCGGCACCCTTCTGGCAAATGAAGGCGGTGATGCCGCACTGCTGGCGCTAAATGACGGACTGGTTGATGCACTGAAGACCAGGGATGAAGTTCGCGATGAATTAATACAAATGGTTGGCCTGGATGACAGGAACAAAAGCTTCAAGCAGATAGATTTTCGCGAATATCTGGAAATTATCCGGCCGTCCCTTCGACAGACAGAACCGGATCACGGCAAGGTGGGTGTCATTGTCGCACGGGGAATCATCATGGACGGCAAGCAGCCGGTGGGAAGAATCGGTGGCGATTCCATGGCGGAACTGATCCGAAAGGCCCGCGATGATGAAAATATCAAAGCGCTTGTATTAAGGATCAACAGCGGTGGCGGCAGTGCCCTGGCCTCTGAAATTATCCGCAGGGAAGTCGAACTGACCAGAAACGCCGGAAAACCCGTCGTTGTATCCATGAGCTCCGTGGCAGCTTCGGGCGGTTACTGGATGGCCGTTGCGGCGGATGAAATCTGGGCCTCTCCCACCACCATTACCGGTTCTATCGGCATCTTTGCGGCAATGCCCACATTTGACAGGACCCTGGATTCTCTGGGGATTCATACCGATGGCGTTGGAACAACCCGGCTGTCGGGAGCTTTAGATATAACACGACCCCTTAATCCCCTGCTGGCCGATATGCTGCAACACAGCATTGAACACGGTTATCAACAGTTTATCCAACGGGTGTCCGAAGGACGGAATATGGATCCCCAGGTGGTCGAAAAGATTGCCCAGGGTCGGGTCTGGGCCGGAAAGACAGCCCTTGAACTGGGCTTGGTGGATAAACTTGGCGACCTGAAAGATGCCATCGGGTCCGCTGCAACCATGGCGCAGCTGGATGAATACGATATTGTTTATGTGGAGCAGCCGTTATCGGCCAAAGAGCACCTGCTGAAAAAGCTAATCCGTTTGATTCTCAGCGTTTTCGGCACGGAGCACCCCCGAGAACGGCAGCTTGTTGACAGATTTACGAATTTCGTTCTGGATGACGGAGACCTTGCAATATTGTTACAGCTGAATGATCCGCAGAATCTGTATGCTCTGTGTTTGAATTGCGATCTCAATTGATCTGAGATTTGGAATTTTTGCAGGTTACATAGCCATGCTATAAACGGACGCCTCTTATCGGTTTAATTCCTTTTATTGCCTGTGCTACCTCAATGGGATTTCCCGGTAGGGCAGCCCGATTCTTGCTGCCAGGGCTTTCAGATCATCTGCCAGGTTTTTCACCTCAATATCCGTCCGGAACACCGGGATGTTTTTATCGGCCACCACAAAAATCTGTAATTTTTCCGGGACCAGATATTCTTGCGCCAGCTTTTGCATTTCCGGGCCGTCCACACCGATGTAAGCCTCCTGAATTTTCTCAAGGGTGTCCAGGGGTTCTCCCCGCATGTAATAGCGGGCGTAAGTCGCCACCAGATCAGCCGGTGTGTCCACATTGAAAACAAAACTGTTCAGCGCTTCCAATCGCTTGAGCTTAATGTTTGCAGCAGGAACATCCGCCCGCAAAGCATCCATTATTTTTATGGTTTCAGCGATCGAAGTCGGTGTACGGTCGCCTTTACAGCCGATATAACCCACCAGCAATCCTGCTTGCCACTTGTAGGTCTGAAAAAAACCGGCGGAATAGACCAGGCCGAGATCATCCCGCAGGCGGGTGTACATCAGGGAGTCATTACCGCCGAAAATGTCCGTCAGGAGGCGGATTTTCCAGAAATCCATGTGGGTCCGCTTTACTCCCGGCAGAGCCAGAATGACCTGCGATTGTATCTGCCCGGGTTTGGGGATAAGGGCCAGCACCGGCGGGGTTGTTGGTGGATCATCGATACGTCGTTGCGGAGCCTGCGAATCCGGCAGCGCTTTCAGCAGCTTGCGGATTCCGGCAACAGCCTGATTCTTTGTGATGTCTCCGGACACGGCCACCACCATGTTCGACGGGACAAAATACGTTTTCATAAAATGAAGAAGGTTTTTTCTGCCGATTTTTGGAATGGTCTTTAAGCCCATCAGAGGGTCGCGGCCATAAGAGTGGCCCTTAAAGTGCCAGATTATTCCTTCGCGCATGGCTACGCTCTGCGCATTTCCCCCCTGGCGCTTGAGATCCACCAGGAGCTGCTCCTTGACCACCTTTACGACCCGGGAGTTAAAAGCCGGGCGGGTCAAAATTTCCTCCATCAGGGCCAGGCCTATCCGCCAGTCTTCTTTAATGACAGAGAGCTGAATAGTCGATACCTCCTCAGCGACAGATATCGACAACCGGATGGCATTTTCATCAAGTTTTCGTGCCAGTTCATCCGGTGAATACGTTTTCGTGCCCCCTTTAATTAGGCTTCTGTTTAGAATTGCCGCAAGACCGGTTCGGGATGCTTCGATATCAACTTCACCCGCTTTGACAAGAATTGTCATATCAATCAGGGGCAGTTCCCGATCGGGAAGATAAAAGACTTTTGTTGATCCGATCTGATCGGTTTGGGCTCTGGGATAGGTGATTTTATGCGGTGTTCGTTCAAACAACAGCGGGTGCTTCCAGCCGGCCGGTGTCGGATATATGGAGTTGTTTTTATAATTGTTGGGCCTGGGATAGTTGGCGGCAGCTGAACCGCTGACCATCCGGACTTCAGCATATCGGGCCGGCGGTTTGTCCGGTTTGCCGCCCGGAATGACGAAAACGCTGGTTTGATTTTCTGTGCGGATATATTTTCGGGCGACGACACGGATGTCTTCCGGGGTGACCGCGGCGATATTTTTCAAATAATCATTGAGATACCGCCAGCCGGTCTCAACTTCCAGTGATGCCAGGATACCGGCCAGGCTTTCATTGCTGCGCATGCGTTCCAGAAAATCACGCTCATTCAGCTTTTTTATTCTTTCCAGCTCCTGTTCCGAGACTGGTTGCTGCTTCATTTTATCCAATTCTGAAAGCAGCAGTTTTTCAAGATCCCGGCAGGCTTTCAGATATGCCTGGCGTTTTTCGTCATCCGTCAGGCCATCCTTTTGCAGAATTTTCGGCTCATTGGGCGAACCGCCCACCATGACCATACCGCCGTATCGGTTATCGGGGTTGTGGGACCAGGCTTCCACTGCCAGTCCCTTGTTGCTGATGTTTTCCGTCATACGGGCGCTGCGGCCGGAACTGAGGACCATTGTCATCGCGTCAAGGGCATAAAAATCCCCGGTCCCCATCCGTGCCCCGTGAAAACCGATTCTGACCAGCGGTGTGCGGGCACCTTTGAGATAACGGATACTGCGGCGCGGCCCGTCCTGTTCGGGCTCGGTGGTGACGCTCTCCGGACTGCTCTGTCCGGCCGGATACCGCTCAAAATAGATCTCAGCCAGGCGTCGGGCCTCTTCTGCAGTTACATTTCCTACAAGTACACAGACAGCGTTGGTCGGATTGTAATACTGCCTGTGAAAGGCCATGGCATCCTGCGTATTGTATTTCTCCATATCGGATTTCCAACCGATGGTCGGGTTGCGGTACGGATGCGCCGTGTAGGCCGTGGCATTTAGATCGAGCCAGGCGGCTCCTGCCGGGTTGTTGACATACCGGAATGCCCATTCGCGCTGCACCACTTCCTTTTCAACATAAAACTCGCGCCAGGACGGCTCAAACAGCTGCTCGCTTATAATGGCAAACCACTGTTCAAGCATATCATCGGGGACGGATGCGAGGTACTGGGTCTGATCCTTGGAGGTAAAGGCATTGATACCGACAGCGCCGTTTTTGCCTATCTGAGAAGAAAACGCTTGGGGAACGTAAATTTTTTGTACCTCTGCCCGCAACTTTGCCATTTCTGCCAGCTTTTCCCGGATGATCACCGGGTCGGGATTGCGCTTGCTCTCCTCGGCCAGGGCCGTCTGATAGGCGGCTTCGATTTTTTCCTGTAATTCTCGATCTTTTTCGACGTCCAGCGTACCGAAATTCTTGGTACCTTTGAACATCATATGTTCCAGCAAATGTGCGATGCCGGTTTTGCCGGTTTCTTCCAGGGCAGAGCCGGCACGGATGGCCAACCGGCAGGCAACCTGCGGGGTGGTCGGCCGCTGCACAACTAAAAACAGCATACCGTTTTTCAGCCGGAACTCCTTGACGTCAATGTTAAAATTTACCGCTTTGTCTGCAGCCGCATTGAGTGAAGCCGAAAAAACAAGCAGTAGGCCGATCGCGCATATTTTAAGAAAACGCATATTTATACCTCCATGAACTTTTCGATTTTTTCATGAAATATCCGGGTTAAAAGATCGTGTGGGCAGTGTCAAGGTTTGATTACTCAGAACATTCTCATACTAGTGTCGTGTCCCATAAATAACTTATAAAATTGCCTCAGGTCATAGGATTTTCTGAGAGGCGTTATGTTGATGCATAGCCCCTGAACTTGTCGGGGCCCGATATTTGGAATCGTCACAACAAGCGGTTTGCCATTGCATTGCCGGCTTACGATTCCAAATATCGGGCCACATACAGCTAACAGGAATCATAACGCCTCTCAGAAAATTTTATGACCGATCATTTATTAAACTTATTCCCGGGACAGTACACTATGTCTGGTATAAATGATTTAACAGTTGCGCGGAAGAAATGTGTTCAGTTAACTCCCTCAAATTCAATTCATTGATAGTATCACGTATCTTACTGAATTCATAGCGAATGCCTGTAAGTTGCCCCTGCAACTTTTCCACGGTTCCGTTTGCGGAAATATCGGTGTCAATGGCGATGGCCTCAATATGCCCTTTATTAACATCCATCCGGGTCTCTATCCGGTGGGACCCGAACCAATTGATTTTGTGAATCTGATAGGGTGGTGAATTACCCCAAGTCCATGCCCAGGAGTTGTACTTTTTCTGCGCAAGGCGATAGATTTGCTCCCATTGGCGGCCGGAAATATGTAGCTTTTTTAACTCTTCTCCCTGACAGGCCATTGCTGCTATCAGTCGCTGACGGAATCCGTCCATGTCAACGGGTTGTGCCAGGCTGTCGGCAATGTTGGTCACCGGGCTCTTAATCGATTTTAAAGCCTTTGATTGAATATGATTTGAATTTGAATTCAATGCCTTGCGAAGGGCACCCAGATCGGTGTCGAAAAGAAGCGTGCCGTGGACGACAATTCGGCGGGTGTTCGAAAATTGGGCGCTTCCGGATATTTTGCGACCGTTGATTTCGACGCCGTTTCTATCGTTTATATTGGCGGCAACACCCAGATTTTTCAGCGTCACCAGCAACGGTGCCAGGTTTTTTTTGATATTTGCCAGACTCAGGCGGTTGAATTTTTTTATAATACTGAAGTTCAGATTGCCGTAATCTTGGTAAACTGCCCCGCCGCCGGAAATTCTTCGTACCACACGGATGCCATTTTCCCTCACATAGCGGTAATTGATCTCTTCCAGAATGTTCTGGTGCCGGCCGACGATAACGGAAGGTTCATTGACATAGAAGAGCAGATAGTCTTTTTCGCCTTCCAGATTGCGCAGGCAGTACTCTTCCAGCGCCAGGTTTAAGCAAGGGTCATGAATGTCCTTGTTGTCTATTAGATAGGGCATTGTTAATCATTACATTTTATAAAATATTAGCGGTAGAATATGTAAAATAAGTCTCGCCTGTCGGAGTGTCAAAAAACAATCCATCGCGTCGATGGTAATTTATTAAAAGAAAGTCGGATCAGCTGAGATGTCTCGATGTACGTGTTCACGGGGTACGTCTCCCCGATTCACTCCGGTGGCTGCGTGTCCGGTCATTTCAATGACTTAGCAGCGGGGGCATTCCTGCCCCCTCCGCGTTCTCCCGCAAAAAAGCGTGCGGGAGCCGCGGTCTCCCCCACGGCTAAGCCATTGAAATAACGAGGCCACTGCGCCAATCTCGCTGCTCGGGGAAACGCACCCAGTGAACACGTACTTTCTTTCATAGAACTCACTGCGCTCTAATCGAGGTTTAGCGATAGAAACTCCCCGATTCCTCATATAGCTAAGGTTCTTTCAGAATGATAAAGGAGGGATTTTCCCTCCTTTATCATTTTTTTTGTT
>DAOVBC010000119.1 GCA_030670715.1 Deltaproteobacteria bacterium
GCGGGTGACCTGGCGGCCGGACAGGTCATTCTTCTCGGAACCGACGGCATTTGGGAAGCCCGCAATCCAGGCGGAGAGATGTTCGGAAAAAAGCCGCTGTACGATATTATTCGCAGGAAGCATACGGCAGGGGCCGGTGAAATTTTGAATACCATCACGGCCGCTTTGCACCGCTTTCAGGGAGGGGCGGCACTTGAAGACGATGTAACGCTGGTGGTTGTCAAAATCGGAGACGCATGATGTTACCAATTTTCAAATAGTGCTTACGGAGTATGAAAAATGAAGGACGAGAAACCCGCGCCCCCGATACCGGCCGCAACGGTTATTCTTACCCGGCAGCAGGCAGGAGAGCTTCAGGTCTATCTGCTGAAAAGGAATATCAAGAGCGGGTTTATGGCGGGCAACTACGTGTTCCCCGGCGGGGTGGTGGATCCTGAAGACCGTGATTTCAACGGGTGGAGAGCGAACGTTGATCTGGATCCAAGCGGAATAGAACGGCGCCTGGGGGAAGGCCTCTCCGCGCCGGAAGCTCTCGCCTACGGCATTGCCGCAATCCGGGAGACATTTGAAGAGGCGGGTGTTTTCATGGCCAAAAGGGATGGCCAGACCGCTGTAGATACCGGGCGCTTGTGTGCGTTGCGCATGTCCGGAGCTCTTTCCAGAGGGTGGCTCATGAGACAGGCAATCACCGAAGGGTGGATCCTTGAGCTCGCGGCGCTGTCAAGGTGGTCCCACTGGATTACACCGGAGCGAATGAAGCGGCGCTACGACACCCGCTTTTTTCTGGCATTTATGCCTCCGGGACAGGTCTGCCGGCCGGATGAGAGGGAGACAGTACACGGACTCTGGATCAGTCCGGAAAAGAGCCTGGCTGACAACCTGACCGGCGAGATTCCGTTGAGTCCTCCGACGCTGGTTACCCTGCATGAACTCTTAACATACCCCTGTCTTGCCGATTTGCAAGGGCAGGCGGAAATCCGCCCGTGGGGAGACGAGCGACTGCCGCGCCTGGTTCCATTGAAAAAGGGGGTGGTCATTGTCGAGCCGTGGGATCGCCAGTACCATCAAGAGCGAATTAAGATTAATGCCGATACCCTGCACAAAATGGTGCTGCCCGTCGGGAAGTCTTTTTCCAGGTTGTGGTACAACGATGGCATATGGAAGCCTGTCGGGAAATAACCCCAATTTTTTCAGTGATAACGGCATAGCCGTCCGGGTGCGGCATTCTTCAGTTACCGACCAAAATTCACTGCAAAGTGAACGCAAAACCGAACGGTGTCCGATAGTTATTTGAGGGGTCGGGGTGTTGTTTTGATTCGAGAGCTCCATGAATTATCCGCGCATCCCCGGGCAAACTCATGCATAAGGGTTCGTAAAGAAAGAACGGAGGATGGGGCATTAAATCAATACGTTGAATGTGTATCGAGTATTTTAGCATTCATGAAATATCTCAACAATTCGCTGTTCTTTCTTAACGAACCCTAATGCATTCAGACAGTGCCCGGCGATGCGCGGATAACCCATTGCGCTCTAATAGAGATTTAGCAATAGAAACACCCTGACCCCTGAGTTATTTATTATCTTCTTTTGGCTCTTTGATTCTCAGTGCCTGCAGGTACTTTTGCAGAAAGCGATGAATGACATAAGGGATGTCGTGTTCGTCGTTAATTCTGCGATTACTGAAGGTGTCGGATATGCTTTCGAGAATATTACCCAGTTGATTGAAGTATAGCGTGTGAATGTGTTCGTAGCGAATTTCGTCAAATTCATTCAGCTTTATAAAGTCAATTTTCCCCATCGGAACGTTTTCAGGGGTCAAGACCAGGGAAAACTGAACAAACACCGGCGAGTCCAGAACAAGTAATTCCATGCCGGCATCGTTTGAGTTTTTCAGTTCAATATCCAGCAGTTTCTCTTCTGATATCAGTGCTTCCAAGAGCTTTATGAACTGAAAGAATTTAAGCTTAACTTTACGATAATTCTCGATGATGATTTTTATTTTTTCTATTTCAGTCTGGCCCATGTCCTCTCCTGATTCTGCCGTTTATACCGCTTTCCATAATTATTTTCCGAAATACGGAATTGCGGTATAAGTGGTTGTAGAAAAAAACGTTGGAATACCGGAACGTTTTTTTGACAACCACTATAAGCCCCACCCGGTTTCGTGACGAACATATTATAAACTATTTCACTGTTTTCTGAAACCCATTTCCCGGAGCCTGACCCAGGGCCCTTTTGGCCGGAGGTGGCGGATGCAGCAAACATGGTTATTTTTACACCGTAGCGATCTTAACCCGAATATTTCATGAACCATCATGATGGGCCGATCTCAACCAGCGATGAAAGTGTCCCAACCGCCCGGGGGGCATTCTTCAGTTACCGGCCAAAACTCGCCGCAAAGTGAGCGTAAAACCGAACAGTGCCCAGAGGATAAAGAAAATACCGACGCTATTGCAACAGGAGATTTCGATTCAAAAAGCTCTGCAGCTGCTCGGTTTAACGCTCACTAAACGGCTCAAACAGTTGCCCGGTAGCTTCAGAAAACCCCCCGGGCGGTTGGGGCACTTTCATAGAAAATATGCCGGGTGAAGAAAAAGCCAATTATACTGGGAGGAAATATGGCTATCAAGGTCTTAATAAAAAGACATTTCAAGGAAGGCAGCGTCGAAGAAGCGCTATCACTGCTTAACCATTTTCGCGCCAATGCGATAAATCAGCCGGGATACATCTCCGGTGAGACCCTTGTGAATCACTATGATTCGAGAAGCATAACCGTGGCCTCCACCTGGCAAGGAATAGATGACTGGGTTCGGTGGCAGGAAAGCGCTGAAAGAGAAGCATATGAGGGCCGGCTGGAAAGCCTGCTGGAGGAACCGACCAGATATGAAATTTATGATGTCGGCGGGGGAGCATAGCGATAAATGATCGTCCCGCTTTCAGCGGGATTTGAGGATCGGCCTGACGGCCTTGAGGAGCACTCCGCTTTCAGCGAAGCTGGAGGAGCACTGCGCGCAGTTCCTGCGCTCCGTTTGTGGATCTCTATGCCCGACAAGTCGGGACAGGCTTAGTGGCGCGTCAAAGCTGAGTGTAGGCGGATCCTCAAGCTCCTGCGAAAGCAGGTGCGCTCCTCAAGGCCCTACGGGCCGCTCATTTATCAGGCCAGTTCATCGAACCTGCAGGTGAGGGTAATCCCTTCGCCGTCATAGGATGTTTTAACTTTGTAAGGCAGTGTTTTGAAAAGTTGGATCATCCCTCGATTGTTGGGTGCCGTGTAGGCAAGCAAACCGGCAATGCCGTTTTCGCGCGCTGCTTCGGCCAGTTTGCCCAAAATGCGTCTGCCGAGCCCCTTGCCCTGATATTGCCTGTTCACGGAGAAAGCCACTTCCGCCATGTTGTTGTGCAGCAGCAGCATGCTCTCACCCACTGCAATCACGCGACCGAAACCGAATTCGCCCACAACGGCGACTATGCTTAAATCCTTAACATAATCGGTTTGGGCGACACTATCAAGGTCTGATCGGCTAAAGCTGGTCTTATCGTGGAAAAACCTTGAAAAGATGTCATTTTTTTCCAGGCCGTAATAGTGTTCCTGGATGCGGCGTTCGTCCACCGGTTTAGACGGGCGGATCGTGACCTGATCCCCGTCGATTTCGATGGTGTCTTCCAGCCTGACCGGATAAACCCCGCGGATCGCTTCCCCCAGGTTGCGCTCGGGCCCGATCATGCCCGCTTTCTTGGCGGCATCAAACAGCTCTTCACGGAAATCCGGATGGGCAATTGAGATCATGGCCACCACCCGCTCCTGAAGGCTTTTGCCGAACAGGTTCACGATGCCGTACTCTGTGACCACGTACTGGACGTCACCCCGGGGGACCACCACGGCCGTATCGCGAAGCATCGGTACCACGTTGCTCTGTTTGCCGTCGCTCGAAGTTGAGAACAACATGAGTATCGACTTGCCGCCGGAGGATCGCCTTGCGCCTCTCACAAAATCGGGAATGCCGGACACACCGGCGTAAAAGGTCCGGGGTGAGGCTTCGGCGGCAACCTGACCGGTAAGATCAATGGCTTTGGCTACATTCATCGAGACCATCCGGTTGTGCTGGGCAATGATAAACGGATCATTGACGTAATCCGAGGGGCGGAAATCCACCGCCGGATTGTCGTTAATGAATTCATATAAATTGTGTGAACCGATGGCGGCTGAAGCGACCAGTTTGCCCTCATTGAAACCTTTTTTGCGGTTGTTGATGATGCCTTGGGCGTAAAGGTGCATGATGTCGTCGGTCAGATACTGAGAATGGATACCCAGGTCGTTCTTTTTTTTGAGCGCCTGCACCGTTGGCTGGGAAGCGGCGTCCAGACCGATCTGCAGCGTAGACCCGTCTTCAATCAATCGGGCAATATGCTGCCCGATTTGAGCTGCCTCTTCGGAGGTTTCTTTGGGAGCAGTGGTGATCAGATCTTCCTCATGCTCAACGATGACGTCAACGTCATTCACATGAATGAAGCTTTGCCCCAGCACCCGGGGCATCTTCTGATTCACCTGAGCAATGACAAATTCTGCCGACAGGGTTGCCGCCAGGGTGACGTCCACGGAAATACCAAGGCTCATCCAGCCAAAATCATCCGGTGGAGAAACATGGACCAGCGCTACATTGATCGGCAGCTTTTTCGATTTGAACAGGTCGGGAACATCCGACATATTCAATGGCGTAACAAAGCGCATATTTCGTGCGATGGTTTCATCGCCGACGGATCCCAGATAAATGGTCCGGATGTTCAAGCTGAGATCCCGGCTTTGATTGGCGATCTCGGTTAAGGGGGTTATTTCCTGGCACATCATGCGGACAATTTCCAGGCCGGTGAGTTTGCCGGTGGCATCGGACAGGGCCCGCACCAGTTCCTGGGGCTCGCTGCACGCCGAGCTGATAAATACACGCTGTCCCGGCCGGATATGACGGATGGCCTCCACGGCACTCTTTCTCTTATCGATGTAATTATCGGCCCAGTATGATGAAATCGACATGGCTAACCTCCCTGACTTTGCGCTTGTATAAAATATTCGGCTGTATTTTGGGCTAGAATATTGCCGATGTCAACGGCATACCGCCCGGATTTGCCGATTAAATTATTATGTCGGTTTTAATTACTTGTTTGTAATCTATAAATCGTTTAGAATAAATAATAACGGTTAACCGGACATCTAGCTATACCCCGGATGAACTGTAAAATACCCGCGGAGGCCGAACATGACGGAATCTGACCGTTCGACTATCGACAGGCGTTCCGGAAAAGACAGGCGCAGGAAGCTGAACTTTGCGCGTTTTACTTACAAAGGGGTGGATCGGCAGAAGGAGAGACGGACCTCCGGGGAACGGAGATCCAAAATCGAACGCAGGCAGGGTTGGGTCAGAGTGAGCAAATGGACCAGCGTGTGCCTGGAAAAATTAAAGATTGCCAAGTTTTTAAAATGACCATTTGCCGGATTGTCCTCATCTGGTCAAATCACTTCTTTTCCCCATTCTTTATAGCTCTATCCCGGTTTTCATATAAACTTACCGGGCCGGTGGAGCACTTTCATAGAAAATATTCAAGCTATTCCAGATTCGTTAAATATTCATCCTTTGTCAGCCACAGTTCCTCTATTCGATACATGTGCCAGTAATCGTGCATTAGTATGTGCCGCACCAGTATGGACAGTGAATATTGTTCATATTCCGGGTGAGCCCCGCTTTTTCCCCAGGCATCCTCATCGACCCTTTCCAACAGCGCCAGCTGTTTATGGCGCGATGATTTAAAATTATACAGAGAGCGTTCAATATCGATATCCTGCGGTTTTTTCCCGGGGTCATCGTCCCCAGGGATAAACGGCACGAATTCAGGATTTTCCTCTTCCTGAAACCGCTCTATTCTCTCCAGCAGCATCGGCTGAACTTCGGCCAGGTGGTCAACATGTTCCGCAATGGTCCAGAAATTCTTTCGTCTTCGCTGGGTGTATCGCTCAGGTGGAATTGATTCTATCAGGTTTTCCAAGATCATTGATGATGTCTGCAGACTTTTCAGTAGTTCATGAATGTACTTCATATAAACCTCCATAACCAATATAACCGAAAATAATAATCATAACTTCCAAGTTGCAATTTACGCAGATAGAAAATAGTGTAAATTTTGACATGATTCTTTGTAAGTATTACTAATTGGGTAGCCTTTTTGATTTTGTTATAAAGTAATTAAACTATCTTGCTTTGTACGCTATGGCAAGGTAAAAGACCGGGTACATGACGATGTACCGAAAGCCTTTTTTATGAATGTTTTCGAGGAAGAGGCCATACTAAAATACGGGGCTCTTTACAGAGTCCTCCCGTTCAATACAATTGCAAAACCGGTGTCGGAGAATATATAAAAAAGAATTGCCGAGAAGTGGTTTTGAAACCACTTCTGAGCAGCACTCATAACTGGAGGACAGGATGACACTTGAAGAAGCAATAAAGACTGCCCTGGAGTATGAAACAAAAATCCGGGATGTTTATCTGGAAGGCGTCAAGATAACGGATGATCCGGCCGGGAAGAAGATATTTCAGGATCTGGCCGATGACGAACAGCGCCACGTGAATTATCTGGAGTACAAACTGGATGAGTGGCAAAAAACCGGTAAAATCACACCTGAAAAACTGGATTCCACCATCCCCCCCAGTGATGTCATACAGAAAGAAGCCGCAAAGCTCAGGTCACAGATGCAAAAGGAAGATCGCGGACTGAAACAGCAGATGCTGAGTAAAGCGCTGAAGATGGAGATTGAGACCAGCAATTTTTACAAGAATGTGGTCGAACAGCTGCCCGGTGAAGGCCGGGAGATGTTTGCCCGCTTCCTGGAGATCGAAAACAATCACATCGAGGCGGTCCAGTTCGAGCTGGATT
>DAOVBC010000257.1 GCA_030670715.1 Deltaproteobacteria bacterium
CCCTGCTATAATCTGGACACATTCATGATTCCCCCGCAGCGTGTTCTCACTTCTTTTTTCTCCCGCACTTCTCCGAACGACATCGCGGTTATCGAGGGCAACCGCGGCCTGTACGATGGTATCGATCTGGAAGGCAGCACCAGCACGGCCGAACTGGCCAAGCTCATTGACGCACCGGTGATGCTCTGCATCGATGCCACCAAAACCACCCGCACCATGGCGGCGGTGGTATCCGGCTGCAAGCAGTTCGACCCGCAAGTGAGGATCAAAGGCGTTATTTTAAACCGGGTGGCCGGTTCGCGGCACGAGAACATCTTGCGCCGGAGTATCGAAGTTTATTGCGGCATTCCTGTTCTGGGGGCTTTACCCAAACTGGGCAAGCAAAATTTCCCCGAGCGCCACATGGGACTGGTGCCGACCCCGGAGCACTCGTGGGCCCGGGATTCCATCGACGCTATTTGCGATGTTGCCGACCGGTATATTGATCTGAAGACGCTGACCGATATCGTCCGCAATGCACCGCGACTCAAACCCGAATCAACAGATCCGGATCTGACTTTAAGTACAAACCGCCCCGCAGCCGGGATCGCCAAAGAGGCACCGGTCATCGGTATCATCAAAGATTCGGCTTTTCAGTTTTACTATCCAGAAAATATCGAAGCCCTTATGACGGCCGGTGCAAACGTTGTGTTTATCAGCCCACTGGAAACCGACACGATTCCGCAGGTGGATGCGCTTTATATCGGCGGCGGTTTTCCGGAAACCCATGCCCGGGAACTGGCGAACAATACAACCTTCAGGAAAGATCTTAAATCGCTGGCGGACCGGGGACTTCCCATCTATGCCGAGTGCGGGGGTCTTATGTACCTGGGGGAAAAACTGGTCCTGGAGGATGCATCCTATCCCATGGCCGGCGTACTGCCGATTGTTTACGGGTTTTCAAAAAGGCCCCAGGGACACGGGTATACCATCATAGCAGTGGACCGGGAGAATCCGTATTTTGAAGTCGGCGGCGAACACCGGGGCCACGAGTTTCATTACTCCCAGGTCCTGGAATGGCGCGGAGGCGACAGAAATCTTGTTTTTCGCATGCAGCGCGGCAGCGGTATTATAAACGGGCGTGACGGTGCCTGCTACAAGAACGTGTTGGCCACCTACACGCACCTGCACGCCTTGGGCACCCCGGTCTGGGCAAAAGCGTTAGTCTTCAATGCAAGAGCCTATAAGCAAGCACAGAAATGAGGTCGGGCCTTTCCGAGACAAATTTATCTAAGGGGTCGGGGAGTTTCTATCGCCAAGACCCGATGAGAGCGCAATGGGTTATCCGCCCATTAGTGGGCACCGTCTGAATGGTTTAGGGATCGTTAAGAAAGAACAGCGCTTTGTTGAGATATTGCATGGATGCCCGGATCGGCGAAAAGCGTCAAACTTATTGATTTAAAGCTATTTACCTGTTCTTTCTTTACGAGCCCTTGGCCATGAGTTTGCCCGCTGATGGGCGGATAATTCATGGCGCTCTCCATTCGAAAAAAACTCCCCGACCCCTCAATTTATCTATTTTAAGGAATCTTGCCCATGTGCGCAGAACAGCGTATTTCCGATGACGCTTCATCCAGCGAAACCGAGCAAAGGCCGGGATGTATGGCCGGCGCAGCTGCAAAGCCATCCGCACAGACTTCCGTCATCCAGGATTACGCTCTCGGGCTGGTCAGCGGTTCGTTGCGCCGGATCAGTTCCCGGGAACTGGAGAGCACAATAACCGACAAATTTTCTCTGGATCGCAAGCAAGTCGGGGCTATCATTAAAGAACTCGTATCAAATGGGGAGCTCGCTTACACTTACAAGTTCGGCTGCAGCTTCATTGAAAAATCCTTTCAAAAACCGGTTCGTGTTGCAAAGCAAGTAATCCTGCTGCCCTCTGATTTGGGTTATCGGCCAGCACCCGGCGATGTGCCGGTCCGCATCAAACCCGGCGTTTCTTTCGGCTCCGGTCGCCATCCGACCACCCGTCTGGCCATCAGGGGCATTGAGTTTACATTAAAGAGCGGCATGAAATTGTGGAAAAAAAAGGATACCACAGTCCTGGATGTGGGTACCGGTTCAGGCGTACTGGTTATGGCCGCCGTAAAATTGGGCGTTACGAAAGGAATCGGTATTGATGTAGACTCCTGTGCCAGGGCGGAGGCCCGGGAAAATGTAATAATAAACGGCCTGGAAGGCCGTATCCGGATTTTGGATCGGTCACCGGACCGCATCGATTTCGGTCGCCGTATCGAGATGGTTACGGCCAACCTTCGCACTCCCAGCCTGGGACAGCTGCGCGGGCATTTTACCGAAGTCATCGCTGACGGGGGATTTGTGGTGCTGTCCGGAATTAAAACCGATGAACTGCAGGACCTGGTTGAGGCTTACGCGGCTGACAAATTGGAATCATGCTGGCACGAGACGGAAAAGGGTTGGGCCGGAGTTGTCATGCAAAAAAAATAAAAGGCCGGTGGCTGCATACAGCCACCAGCCTTTTATTTTTCAATAATCATTCTGCGGTTACTTTTTCTTTTTGGGATGGCATTTGGTGCAGGTGGTGGGCGCCGCTTTGGTTTTGTGCTTTTTGTTAAATTTTTTGTGGCAGCCCTTGCAATTATAATGCAGGGCTTCGGCATGATATTCCAGTTTCTGCTTTTTGGTTAGCTTGGGAGCGTTCTTGCCCTTGGGACGTTCTGCCGGTTTTTTGTGGCATTCCATGCAGCTTTGGACGTCGTCTCCGGCCTTCAGGCTGGTCAACGGTTTGTTGTCTTTATCATGATGGCATTCGCCACAGCCGTTTTTATACAGATCAGGGTCTTTTTTGGCGTACTCTTCGGAATGTTTCTTGTGGGTAAAATTAACAATGCCCTTCTTGTGTTCCTTGTAGGCCGGATTTTTCATTTCAATCACATCCGGCACCTCGCTGGCGGCGTATAAGCCAGCGGCCAGAAACAGGGTGATCAATCCCCCGATTGCGGCTGACAGCAGTAGAGACTTTTTTTTCATAACCTCCATTCAACCTCCTTTCCTTCGCTTTCCTCTGTTTCGTGTTTCGTGTATTGATAATTATCAAGTCGGCGCGACCCTGTCAACGGTAATCGCGGCCATTCTATCGGTTTTAATCTTCTCAAATGTTGTCCGGCAAGAATTTGGCTCAATGACCTGAAGAATTTATTACTGGAAACAGTACTTCAAGTTAGGGGCTTCACTCCAATTGGAATGGTGGAATACTGAAATATTGGGCACGCAGTGAAGCTTTAGCGCTATAATGGGTCTTGGGATACTGGAATATTGGGTAAATGGCAAAATTCGTCTTGCCGATAAAGTTTAAAATAGATAGTATCCTTTGAAAACCCACTATTCCATTGTTCCACTATTCCATTATTTTTACCCCGTGAAACCTTATTCTATTTCACTGGGACCATGATTGAGGCAAAAGCTCAGGCCTCAAAAAATACTCTGTATTTTCATTCAGTTGTAGGAATTCCGAGACGTTAAATTATTGTTTATCGGAGCCGGCGGCTTCTTCAACCTCCGGTTCGGCGTCCGGTTTCTTTTTACCGAAAATTCTAGCACCGATAATGCTGATTTCGTAAAGCACCATGAGCGGCAGGGCCATCATAATCTGGGTGACAACATCCGGAGGCGTTAACACCGCTGCACCGGCAAAAAACAGGAGAAGGGCGTATTTTCGGTTCTTTTTTAAAAATTCAACCGATACGATGCCGAGTTTGGCCAGGAATGTCAGTACCAGCGGAAGTTCAAAAACAAGCCCGAAAGCAATCAAGAGCTTGGCCGAAAAGCCGAGGTATTCTTTCATGGAGGGCAGGGGTCGGATGGTGTCGGTCGCAAATCCGAGAAAGAACTTAAATCCCCAGGGAAAAACAATGAAATATCCAAACAGGGCCCCGCCGATGAAAAAAAACGTAGAAAGAAATATGATCGGCAGCAGCAATCGCTTCTCTTTATTATAAAGGCCCGGGGCGACGAACATCCAGAACTGGTAGATGATCACGGGCGCGGCCAGCATCAGGCCGGATAAAAAAGAGACTTTTAAATAGGTAAAAAAGGCTTCGGGGAGACCGGTGAATATCAATGTGTCGCCGGCTTCCATCACTTTTACCAGGGGTTGAACAAGAATTTGAAACAAGTATTCCTTAAAGCCGTAAGAGG
>DAOVBC010000245.1 GCA_030670715.1 Deltaproteobacteria bacterium
CAACCTGACGCCAAAGTGTCCGCCTATGACATTCTGACTTTTATGTTCACTGTGGTGTTGAACAACATGTACCGAAGTCAATGGAAACCTCTATTCGGCGAGGCTGTCATCGCCTGTGAGATGCCGGATGAGGAAACCCTCATAGAGGATGCCATCTGATTCCAATTCACCTTGGATCGTGATCATACTGCACTAGATACCCTCTACTTTTCCCCCTTTGTTCTCTTTTCTTATGATAGGTGTCAGCCCAAATCTAATCCCCCTGCAACTAACCCCACCATTTCGTTTGACAGTGCTTGGCCTCCCATTGTATTTATTAACAAACCAGGCATTAATTAGTAATCAAAGTAGATTCCATGAAATTATTTTCCAAACAGTTGTTATCAGTATTACTGGCTTTTGGTCTGGTAATTTCATTCAGCTTCCAAAAAGCCCATGCAGAAGTCGTTCGCAAACCGGTCAGAGCCGGCAGCTTTTACCCGGCAGACCCGCCGGAATTGACCGGGATGATTGATCGACTCACTCACAAGGCTCAAAAAACACCGGTACGCATTCCTCAGAACAAACCGTTAAAAGCCATCATTATGCCCCATGCGGGCTACATATATTCGGGTTGGACCGCCGCCCACGCCTCGCTGGTATTGAAAAGAAACCAGTTCTCCAAAGTCATTCTGCTTGGACCGGACCATTTCATAGGGATTTCGAACGGAGCCATTTGCAATGTTGCCGCTTTTGAAACCCCTCTGGGGAAAATCAAGCTGCACAATGACGTGGTAAAATTACGCCGGCACCCGGATTTGTTTCGACCCTTGCCGGTCTCAAAAGACAAAGAGCATTCGCTGGAAGTCATTCTTCCTTTTTTACAAACCTATCTCGGTGAATTTCAACTGGTGCCGGTTGTTGTCGGCCGGGCAGACATCGGTCGTTTTTCAGATGCTCTGGAGACAATTATGGACCGCCATACCCTTCTGGCCGTCAGCTCCGATCTTTCCCACTTTCTGACGTATTCTGAGGCAGCAGCCCTGGACAGGGAGACCATCGGTGCGATTGTGAATTTGAGCCCGGACAGGCTGATTAACAAGGACAACCGGGCCTGCGGGGTTATGCCGATTCTAATTTTAATGGAAATCGCCCGGCGCCATCATTGGCAACCCGTGCTTCTCCACTATTCAAACAGCGGCGATACAGCCGGCAGCCGTTCGCGGGTCGTGGGATATGCTGCCATTGCCTTTTTTGGAGATCAACCTATGGAAAACCAGCTCGATTCCAATGCGAATTTCACGGAAAAACAAGGCCAGGTGTTGGTTAAACTGGCCCGCCAAACCATCATGAAAAAACTGGGCCGGAAGCCACCTGCTTCTGAATTCGATGATCTGGACCGGGCCTTGCCGGATGAAGATTTCCAGTCACACTGCGGTACCTTCGTGACCCTGAAAATCCATGGACAACTGCGAGGGTGTATCGGCAATCTGACATCCACAGAAACCGTTTGGGACGGCATCAAGCGCAATGCGATCAATGCTGCTTTCCATGATCCCCGGTTTTCGCCGTTGACGGATACGGAGCTTGATCAGACGGAAATTGAAGTGAGTATATTAACCGAACCGCGCCCCCTCGAATACCAAAAGGGACAAGATCTGACCAAAAAACTGCGTGTCAATGTCGACGGTGTGATTATCCGCAAAGGCCATGCCAGCGCTACCTTTTTACCCCAGGTGTGGGAGCAGCTGCCCCAACCTGAAGAGTTTCTTTCCCATCTATGCATGAAAGCCGGGCTGTCTTCCGATGCCTGGAAAGGTCCTGAACTGGAAGTATTGACGTACCAGGTCCAATATTTTGAAGAAAAATGATGATCGTGCCATACTCCGGGTAGTTGTAGCCACCGGAATTTCTTCAGTCGTCACCCAGTTATTGACCATCCGCGAGTTTTTAACCCAATTTCAAGGCAATGAAATCGTCATTGCCTTAATTCTCTTCAACTGGCTGATTCTGGGCGGAATCGGAACGCTACTGGCACGTTTTGTTACTCGCCGCTTCCGGAAAGCCACGGCTATCAGGCTGGCATGGATGTCCCTGATGTTGAGTGCATTTTCAATTTTGCAAATCCTGGTTACCCGACAATTTCGCGATATTATTTTTATTCACGGCAGTTCGGTCGGTTTTTATCCCACCTGGCTGTTTACGTTTTTTATGATAACACCGTATTGCCTGCTGCTTGGTTTTGTTTTGCCGTACAGTCTTTTCGTACTCCGGACCGATAAAGCGGACTATCCCGGTGCCCGTATTTATATTACCGATAATATCGGCGACGTATCCGGCGGAGCCCTATTCTCCTTTGCCCTGGTTTATCTGGTGAGTCCGCTGCAGGCCATATTTCTGGCCCATATTCCGCTGTTGGGGGCGATCTATTTTTTGTTTCCGGCCTCACGCCGACATCGCCCGGCAGTTTTTATGGCGCTGGGCCTCGTTTGTGCGATTCTTGGGGCGGGTGTTTTCTTGGAAAACCGCTCTCTAGCCCCTTCCGAGGGACAGTTGGTTTATTACCGTGAAACCCGCTACGGCCGTATCGAGGTCCACAAGGATCAGGAGCAACACACGCTGTTTGAAGACGGGGTGCCGGTGTTCAGCAGTCAGAATCTGAGTTTGGCCGAAGAAACCATCCATTACCCGCTGGCCCAACTTGATTCGATACACCACGTTTTGCTGATATCGGCCCGGGGCGGTGTAATGGCCGAGCTTAAAAAATACTCATTAAAAACAGTTGATTATGTCGAATTGGACCCTGCTGTTACCAGCGTCCAGTTTCAGTTTGGTATGATTGAAAAAATCCCCCAGTTACATGTCATCCATCAGGACGGCCGTGCCTATCTGGCCCAAACAGACAAAATATACGATGCGATTATCGTCAATTTACCCGAGCCCGGCACCTTTCAAATCAACCGTTTTTACACCGATCGTTTTTTTGAACTGGCCAGGGAGCATCTTTCGCCCGAAGGCGTTTTGAGTTTTTCCATGCAGGGTTATGATAATTACCTGGCCGAAGCCCAGCGGCAAAAACTGTCATCCCTCTACAATACTGTAACCGCGTACTTTAAAAACATTCTGCTGCTGCCCGGACAAAAGGTGTTTTTCCTTTGCAGCAACCAGCCGCTTTCAGCCGATATACCGGCGGCTTTGGAAAAAAGAGGTATCGCCACCGATTATATCAGCGGCTTTTATCACGGGAACCTGACAGCGGAAAGAATCAGATATTTAAATCAGCGTCTGGACCCATCCACCCCTGTAAACAAGGATACAGCCCCCCAGTTAATGCGCCTGATGTTTTCCCAGTGGTTTGCCAAATTTCAAACCTCACCGCTTGGTTTTTTTCTGGCATTATCAGTCCTTTCAATAATTTACCTGTTCAGGATTTCCAGAGAAGAATACGTCCTTTTTTCCACCGGGTGCCTGACCATGGGATGCGAAATTCTGGTTATCTTTGCATTTCAGATTTATTTCGGTTACATTTACATGCAAATCGGAATTATTATCACAGTTTTTCTTGCCGGCCTCCTGCCCGGTGCATGGCTGGGCCATAAACTGAAGCGACTGCATAAACAGATCCTGGTACTGACCGATGGAATCCTGATTGGATTTCTGGCCGTTTTTATCCTGGCCATTGTAAATTTCGCAGATCACCTGCCGGTTTCTTTTTATCTGGTATTCGGTTTTATGGTCTCCCTGGGCTGCGGATTTCAATTTCCGGTGGCCCTTTACCTCAAAGGAAGCGACAATGCCGCAGCGACCCGCACTTTCTCTGCTGACTTAATAGGCGCGGCTTGCGGCACCCTGCTTACCAGCGTTGTTTTGATCCCCTATGTCGGTATCCTTCGAGCCGCTTCGGTGCTGATAGGATTGAAATTGGTAAGTTTGATTCTGATGTGGACCAGGCGAAATTAAAGGAAATTATTTCCGTTTAATTCACCCCCAACCTGCTCGCCTCGCCTGGAGGGCATGCGATGGCGGGCAGGCTAACTTCCCCCATCAAGGGCATAGCGCTAACTTAGGATATAAAGCGCTGCTTTAACAGGATTCGCAAATAACTAAAAAAATCCCCCTCCCGTCAAGGGAGGGGAGTTAAAGATCGATAATGAATCAAACTCTCTTAAATTAGCGCTTGTGCCCGTCAAGGGGGAGGAGCTAGACTTCCCTCCCCTGGTGGAAGGGATTGAGGGAGGGGGATAAAATGCTTTTTTAATCCGCAGATTTCGCAGATTACACAGATTACTCTAAACACTTTAAGAGTGATGCGAAACATACAGGGTTTAATTCCCCGCAGCTTACTGCGATAAAATTAATTTTACCTTTAAAGATACCGCGCGGCTTGCCGCGGGGAGGTTCATTATGAAGTTTTATATTTTGAATTCAAG
>DAOVBC010000241.1 GCA_030670715.1 Deltaproteobacteria bacterium
ATTGAAGATTGGATGATACCCAACAAATCCCATAAACTCAATAGACTCAACCGACTCAACTTTTTTAATTTTAGGCATTTTAGTGCATTTTAGGCAATTTAGGCATTTATTTTACTTTAGGCATTTATTTCTATCAAATTAGGTGAAAGAAAAAAATTGAAGATAAAAAAACGATTGGGCGAGATCCTCGTTGAAGGCGGGCTGTTAACAAAAAAACAAATTGATGACGCCCTGCCGTATCAAAAGAAATCCGGTTTGAAGCTCGGTCAATTCCTGGTCCGTGAAGGCGTTGTCAATGAATCCCAAATCGTTGACATGGTATCGACCCAGCTGAATCTTAAAAAATATTCACTCGACAATTACAGAGTGGACATGGAGCTTTCCAATGTTCTACCGGCCGACATGGCTTTTCGATACCAGGCCGCGCCTTTGAAAAAAACCGGACTTCTTTTAACCGTTGCCATGACCGACCCCATGGACATCAACGCCGTGGACGCCATCGAGGTCCACACCAACAACGAAGTGGAAACCGTCATTTGCACCGAGCAGGACCTGAACCACCTGCTCAGCACGCTCTACGGCACCTATTCCGGTATCGACGGTGTACTGGAAGACATGGAAGAAATGCAATATGACAAGGAGAATGAAAAGGCACAGATCACAGAAGACGTTGAAGTGAGCTCGCTCCAGGGGATGGCCGAAGAAGCACCGGTCGTTCGCCTGGTCAATTCGATCCTGTCCCAGGGGGTCAGAGAAGGCGCCAGTGATATTCACATCAGCCCCGAAAAGGAGTTTGTTCAGGTTCGTTTTCGCGTAGACGGTAAACTCCACGAAGTCCCGGCACCCCCCAAATCGATGTTTCTGCCCATTATCTCACGGCTGAAAATTCTGGCCAACATGGACATCTCCGTATCGCGAATGCCGCAGGACGGACGATTCACGGTAAAGATGAAAAATAAGGAAATCAACATCAGGGCTTCGACCATTCCGTCCGTATACGGCGAAAATCTGGTGCTGCGCCTCCTGGACACCAGCAGCGGGGTGTATTCTCTTGAGCGACTCGGGATGTCCGAAGCCGACCGGACCAAAATCGTATCGGTCATCAGCCGCCCTTACGGCATGATTTTAAGTACCGGACCGACCGGAAGCGGCAAAAGCACCAGCCTCTACTCCATACTTAAAACAATCAACCAGCCGGATATCAATATTGTTACGGTTGAGGACCCGGTGGAATACAGAATTGAAAAAATCTGCCAGGTGCAGCTGAATCGAAAAGCCGGCATGACATTTGCCGACGGGCTTCGATCCATTTTACGCCAGGATCCGGACGTGATTATGGTCGGCGAAATTCGGGATACCGAAACCGCCACAATTGCGGTTCAGGCCGCTTTAACCGGCCACAAAGTGCTCAGTACCCTGCATACCAATGACGCGTCCGGTGCCATTACCCGGTTTATAGACATGGGCATCGAACCGTTTCTCGTGGCGTCTACCATGATCGCATCCTTTGGCCAGCGCCTGGTACGGACCATCTGTCCGAGCTGCAAAGAACAGTATACGCCAACGGAAGAGGCGCTGTCCTACTGGAACCTGAGCAACAACAACACAAGGTTCCAGCACGGCACCGGGTGTTTTAACTGTATGCATACCGGCTATAAGGGACGAACCGGCATTTATGAGGTGCTGCTCATTGAAGACATGGTTCAGCAAATGATCCTCAAAAAGAGTTCATCCCGCGAGATTGCCGTTGCCGCCGCCGAGGCCGGCGCTTTCATGACTCTGAAAGATGATGCCGCTCAAAAAATTGTCACCGGTATCACAACCTTTGAGGAGGCTGCATCAGCGGTGTTAACATAATAAAAGAATGATCGGCCCGTTGGTCCGTGAGGAGCTCCGCCTGCTTGCCCCGTGAAATGTGAAACCTATTTCACTGGGGCGGCTGATTGAGGATCGTTCACCTTCGGCGAACTAGAGGATCGGCCTTCGGCCTTGAGAAAAAAATAAACCAAGAGCATGTATCTTTTACCCTCAAGCGGAGCTCGTTAAAAGCGAAGCGATCCTCGAACGGAGTGCAGGAACTGCGCGGAGTGGTCCTCTAGTCCCGCTGGAAGCGGGACGATCCATTAGCAACATCAGGTTTTGCCATATTCTGATAAAGCTAAGAGAATATAACCGCACAGAACAGAGCGCTTTGCTCGACTGATTATTCTGAGGTCACAATGCCGAAATACTCATATAAGGTTATCACCGAAACCGGCGGAACGACCACCGGAGTCATTGAGGCCGACTCCGTCGATGCGGTGAACAACAAATTAATCGCTCAGGGATACATTCCCACCGAGGTCAAGGTAGTTGCCGCCTCCGGCGGCTCGGCTCTGGCTGAAATCACCGACCGGTTAACACCGATCCGCATTCAGGACATCATCCTGTTCACCAAGCAGTTTCGCACCATGATCCGGGCCGGCGTTTCCATGCTTAATCTTCTGCAGATCCTGGAAGATCAAACCGAAAATCCGAAACTGAAAAAGGTCATGAGCACCATGCATCAGGACATTAACGAGGGTGCCAGCCTGACCGAAGCGTTTAAAAATCACCCGCGTGTTTTCTCACACCTGTACTGCAGCATGGTGCAGGCCGGTGAAGCCAGCGGTGCCCTTCCCGAGATTCTGGAACGGTTGACCTATATCCTGGAGCACGAGAACAAGGTAAAATCGGACATTAAATCAGCGCTGCAGTATCCTGTTATTGTCGTGGTATTTCTAGCCATCGCCTTTATCGTGCTGTTGACATTTGTAATTCCGAAATTCGTCAATATTTTCACCAACGCCGGGCTGGACCTGCCGCTGCCTACGGTTATCTGTATGCATCTGTACACCTTTATGTCCAATTACTGGTTTATTATTGTCGGAGGTCTCGTTATCGGCTTTATGGCATTGTATTATTACTTCAAAACGAGCCAGGGGCGATTCGTACGGGATACCATCATATTAAACATACCCGTTATCGGCCCGCTGCTGCAGAAGGCCGCCATTTCGCGATTTGCCAGTATCTTTTCAATTCTCCACGCAAGCGGTGTCGACATCCTGGAATCGATGGGCATCCTGACGGGTACCATCGGCAATGAAGCCATCGCCAGAGAACTGGAAGAAGCTAAAGACCGGTTGGAAGAAGGTCGCGGAATTGCCGGTCCACTGGGCAGTTCCAAATATTTCACCCCTATGCTGATCAACATGGTGGCCATCGGTGAGGAAACCGGAAATCTGCAGGAAATGCTCATTGAAGTGGCCGGCCATTACGACACAGAGGTTGAATATGCCATGCACAAACTTTCCGAAGCTATCGGTCCTCTGCTGACCGTCGGGTTGGCTGCGGTTGTCGGCTTTTTCGCTCTCGCTATTTTCCTGCCCATGTGGGACCTGACGACAATGGTGAAGTGAGAATGTATTTCCCGTAATGAAAAAACTACTTAAAGAGCTGCGTCGCCTGCCCCAATTTCACGTAAGCCTGTACATTATCGTCCCGTTTATTATCATGGGCTTTGCCGTACTGGCAGCCATCGTTACGTCAAATTTGATCCGGTTTCCGGGGGGCAACAGTTCCGATTCCAGCGATCTGGTGGTGTGGGCGACCGTTCTGATCGGTGTGCTGGCCTTTATATCCGGGGTTGTCCTGATCCGGCTTATTTTAAAGCCGGTGGAACAATTTGTTGAAAAAGCCAAAAAACTGGCTTCCATCGCAAACAGCGAAAGCAGTAAAAATACCGATAAATCCGGTGACCAGATCCAGCGGTATGCGTATGTATTCGACCAGGTCACCAGCGTTCTCAGCCGAATGGAATCCCGTCATTTTTTTCCGAAAATCATCGGCGACAGTATTCCGCTGCGCGGCCTCATGAGTTTGATCATGAAAGTGTCGCCCACGGACTCCACCGTTCTCATCCTCGGTGAAAGCGGCACCGGCAAAGAGCTTGTGGCGACAAGCATCTATGAACATGGATTGCGTAAAGAAAAGCCGTTTATCAAGCTCAACTGTGCGGCTATTCCCGAGGAATTGCTGGAAAGCGAGCTGTTCGGCCACGAAAGGGGAGCTTTTACCGGCGCCACATCTTTTAAGCCCGGAAAATTTGACATGGCAAACAACGGCACCATTTTTCTGGATGAAATCGGTGATATGCCGTTGAATCTGCAGGCGAAGATTTTGCGGGTCTTACAGGAGCTGGAATTTTACCGCGTCGGCGGGAACAAAACCATAAAGGTCGATGTCCGTTTTATC
This sequence comes from Deltaproteobacteria bacterium, assembly GCA_030670715.1. GTDB lineage: Bacteria > Desulfobacterota > Desulfobacteria > Desulfobacterales > SG8-13 > DAOVBC01. The sequence continues at coordinate 4,273 of DAOVBC010000241.1, forward strand.
GCCTCTACCAATCAAAACCTTGAACAGAGGGTACAGGAAGGAAAATTCAGAGAAGACCTGTACTATCGACTTAACGTGTTTACATTGCACTTACCGCCGCTAAGGGAGCGCAGGGAGGACATCCCGGCCCTGGTGGAACATTTTATC
>DAOVBC010000299.1 GCA_030670715.1 Deltaproteobacteria bacterium
CGGGGAGACCCACCCCGTGAACACGTACATGCAACTTACATGATAAGGTTTCAGAGTCTCTTATAACCGACATATCGTGTCATCGCACGGACAGCTCCCATCGATCTCAAAGCAATATAGAATGCGGGATTCCATTTCGGCCCGCTTTTTTGTTATCGGCTTGAATGCCGCATCGGCCATAACCCGAAGAAGTTCCACTCTGTCAGGAATCGCCTCCAGGCCCCGGCGCATCACCTCTCCGGTAGGGCCTTCCAGAACGTCCGCCTGTTCACCGTTGGTCACCACAGCCACAGGAATCTGGTAGTCAGCCACCAGTCGTGATGCCGCCAGTGCGGAACGGTGGCGGGTGACCAGTGATCCGGGACCGTATTTTACGATCATACATACCCGTCCTGAAAGAGAAATGACGAAATCAACGGGAACAATAGCCCGGTTTACACCCGCCCGGGTCAACAATTCAAAACGGGTTTGAATTTCATTTCTGTCAAACCCTTTGCCGTTCACCAGCAGACGGGCCAAACTTTGACGATGGCGTTCATCGTGGGTGTCGGAGATCGCCTCGCCGGTGATAAAATCAACCAGTTCGCCGAGGATTAAATGGTGTCCGTTCATAATTCTTTACGTCGTTATGAAACAGCTTGGAGTTGAGCAAAATCGAGCAAGGGTCCTGTATCATAATAATATCATATCGTCGTTTGACAATAACAGCCGGTACAACAATCTTTTTGCGGCAAATCGGCCGGATTTTATTTCTTTCTTTACAGGCGTCTCATCTTTGGGATAAAAAGACCTTTTTTGGATTATTTTGATCAATTAACTTAGCCGGCTGCGAATTACGTTTTTATCAAAAACTGTATATAAAAATCAAACTGTTATGCTGTCAATTCGCGAAGAATTCGAAAATCGTGAGAAAAGCTTTATGTCGGTCCACGGGTGTTTAAGTGCTGAATCCCGGGGACGCAGGATCGCGGAGAAGCAGTGTCCGATTCGAACCGCATTCCAGGTGGATCGGGACCGCATTGTCTATTCGAATGCCTTCAGGAGGCTGAAACACAAAACCCAGGTATTTCTCGCACCGCTGGGGGAACAGTACCGTACCCGCCTGACCCACACCCTTGAGGTGGCCCAGATCGCCAGGACCATTGCGCGCGCATTACGCCTGAATGAGGATCTGGCCGAAGCCGTTGCGCTTGGCCATGATCTCGGACACACGCCCTTCGGTCACGGGGGAGAGATTGCATTAAAGGAAATATATTCTGACAAGTTTTCGCACAATATTCAGAGCTTGCGCGTTATCGATGTTCTTGAACGCAATGGCGAAGGTCTGAACCTTACCTATGAAGTGCGGGATGGGATTCTGAAGCACTCCAAGGGGTTCGGAAAAATAATACCGGACGACCCTGCTGAAATGGCCGATACGGTGGAAGGCCGGATTGTCCGGATTGCAGATATTATGGCCTATCTGAATCATGACCTGGATGATGCCATTCGCAGTGGTGTTATACAGGAGGCCCAGGTTCCGGAAAAATGTCGTCGTATTCTCGGCCACACCCATTCTGAGCGTGCCACCACCATGATGCGGGACCTGATTTATACCAGCAAACTCAGCAGCGGCGACCTGTGTTTAAAGATGAGCGAAGAGGTTCATTCTGCGATGACAGAGCTGCGGGAATTTCTTTATGATAACGTATACCGCTCGCCCAAAGTGCACAGCGAGTATGTGAAGGCCAAAAAAATCCTATCGGAACTGTATCTGTATTTTCTGGATAATGAAAAAATACTTCGGCAGGAATCGATCAAAATGGGGATGGGCGAGTGTAATCACAAAAAACAACCCCTTGAGCGCAGAGTATGTGATTTCGTTGCAAGCCTGACCGATAGTCATGCCATGGATCTGTATGAACAAATCTTTTTCCCGCTGCCGCTCACGACGGGAAAAGGTGATTATGCCCATGATTCTTAATTACTCGAAAGAGCTGCCGATTGAATATTCTGTATTTCTGGAGCGGTTGCAGGAAATCTTTGCGGCTATGGATCGTGCCTATCAGACGGTTGCCGATCACTATCATTTTAGTTGCAGCGGCTGTGATGACAACTGCTGCCTGACGCGATTTTACCACCACACTTTTCTGGAATATTTCTATCTCCTGGAAGGCTGCCGGACCCTGGGGCGCGAAAACAAGACCGAGATTCAAAACTGGGCCCGCCGGGTCTGTGATGAATTAAAAGCTGCGGATGAAAAGGGTGAAAATGTGCGGCGAATGTGCCCCCTTAACTTTGACGGTCTTTGCAGCCTTTACGAATACCGTCCGATGATCTGCCGTTTGCACGGCATCCCCCATGAACTGCGCAAGCCCGGCCTCGATGTGGTTTACGGTCCCGGATGTGACGTCTTCAGCCGGCAATGCGGGCAAGAGAAATACTATGTGTTTGACCGGACACCGTTTTACTATGAGATGGCCGAATTGGAAAATAAACTGAAACAGGCGCTGGGGATTACCACTAAAATAAAAATGCCGGTGGCTGAGATGGTTGTAACGTTTGAAGCGCCGATTTAACGGTATTAGTGAAAGTATTCACATATCATTTTGCTGGACTCATAACCGGCGAGGAGTAATGGAGTACTGGAATATTGGAGTAATGGAAAAACCTGGTGCGTTTTAGGCCCAATACTCCAGTACTCCAGCACTCCAATACTCCATGAGAAATAATGAAATACGTCGACATCGACCATATAGACAAACTCCCCGGAAGGAGACTCCGGGAGGGGGATAGCTTCAAATTCCGTTGCCATCCGGATATCGCCTGTTTTAACCGATGCTGCCGCAATCTCAATCTTTTCCTGTATCCGTATGATGTCCTGCGTCTGAAAAATTCTCTCGGTATTCCGTCAGACCGGTTCCTGGACGAATATGTTGATGTGGTTCTGAGAGCGTCCAATTTCTTTCCTGAAGTCCTGCTGCGGATGTCGGACGATACGGTAAGGACCTGCCCGTTTCTTGCAGATGCCGGCTGCAGAGTTTATCCGGATCGTCCGGATACCTGTCGCACGTTTCCGCTGGAACAGGGACTTATTTACGATGAAGCAGCCGGAAAAAACCGGCCGGTGTATTTTTTCAGGCCCCCGGATTTTTGTCTCGGACAGCATGAAAACACCGACTGGACCATCAAAGCCTGGTCCCGGGATCAGAAGGCGGCTGAATACAACAGGATGACCGTTGGGTGGGCGTCGATTAAACAGCTGTTCCAATCAAATCCATGGGGCAGAGAAGGCCCTAAAGGACCCAAAGCCAAAATGGCGTTTATGGCCACTTACGATATCGATCCATTTCGGGATTTTGTTTTCAACAGCAGTTTCCTGAAGCGCTACAAGGTAAAATCAGCTCTTGTAAATAAGGCTCGCAGGGACGATGTAGCCTTGCTGAAACTGGGCTTTGCCTGGGTGAAACAGTTCGTGTGGGG
>DAOVBC010000179.1 GCA_030670715.1 Deltaproteobacteria bacterium
ATGGCCATGCCGACCTTGGTGCCGCCGTGGTCCGACGCGACCTGCTTGGTCCACTTGTAGGGGGTATCGAAGGCCACCGCCCAGCCGGCGGCCATGTGCGGGTAGGTTTCGGGCCCACCCCACTTGTCCAGCTTCTTGAGCATGTCCGGCACCGTCTCATGCACGCCGTTGAAGTAGGTCATCTCGCTGAACATGCCGTTCTGGCCGCCTTCGGCGCTGGTGCCGTTGTCCCCGTAAACCAAGAATATCAAGGTGTTGTCGAGCTCTCCGGTCTCACTGATGGCCTCAACGACCCGGCCGATCTCATGGTCGGTCATTTCGACATAGGCGGCAAATACCTCGGCCTGGCGGGTGAAAAGCTTCTTCTCGTCCGCCGAAAGCTTGGCCCAGTCCGGGATCGCCTCTGGCTTGGGGGCGAGCTTCGTTCCCTTGGGCACGATGCCCTGCTTGATCTGGCGTTCCAGGATCTGCTCGCGCAGCTTGTCCCAGCCCTGGACGAACTTGCCTTTCCAGCGGGTAATCCACTTTTTCGGCACGTGGTGTGGGGCGTGAGTGGCGCCCGGTGCGAAGTAGACGAAGAACGGCCGATCCGGAGTGAGCGCCTTCTGGTACCTGATCCAGGCGACCGCCTGGTCGGTCATGTCGGTCAGGAAATGGTAGTCCGGATCCTCAGGCAGCGCGACCGGATGCACACCGTCGTAGATGAACGGTGCCCACTGGTTGGTCTCGCCGCCGAGGAAACCGTAGAACTTGTCGAAACCCTGGCGGGTTGGCCAGCGGTCCAACGGCCCGGAGATGCTCGCTTCCCAGGCGGCTGTCTCGTGCCACTTGCCAAAGGCCCCGGTACTGTAGCCGTTCAAACGCAGCATCTCAGCTATCGGCGCGACACTATTGGGAATCTGACCGGTGTTCCCGGGAAACGCCGTGCCCGTCTCGATGATCCCGCCCATGTTGTTGACATGGTGATTGCGCCCGCTTTTGATTGCCGCGCGGGTCGGCGAGCAGACGGCAGTAGTGTGGAAATTGTTGTAATATATACCCTGGCTGGCCAGACGGTCGAAGGTCGGGGTCTTGACCGGCCCGCCGAACGCGCTGGTGCCGGCGAAGCCGAGGTCGTCGACAAGGACAACGATAACGTTTGGTGCCCCGTCCGGTGCCTTGATCCCGAAACGTGGCGGCGGTGTCGCCTTGCGTGCGTCGAGCTCGGTATAGAGCTGGCGCTTCGGTTCGGGAATCGGCAGGACTGTGCGGTCGAGCTCGGCTGCCGGCACGGAAGGTGCCGCAGCGATTATCACCGCCAACGCAAGCAATAGACGAAGGTACGTTTTCATAATTTATCCTCCAAAGTGTTGATAGATTGGTTCCGTATGCTGACCTTTTATGATCAATTGTTACGATATTATCTGCAAGCCCGGTATTATCCGTGTGCCGTCAAGTGCTGTTATATCCGGCCGGAAGAAACAGATCGGAAGTGTCTCTAACCTCTTGCGCTATGCCAGATCACGCCGCTGGTCTATTTCAGGTAGTGCCATCACATCATTTTCTAATGTCAGGTACGTAGGAACGTTGCACTACCGGCTGTCGGCCCTTTGCCCAATTCTGTTATTCTAAAAATCGGGATTCGCTACTTCGACCTGCAATATCGAAATGATATGCGGCCAATCCCAGATTGTCTGTGCTTGGTTGGCTGGTGGTTTTTTTTATACTTGTAGATATCAAGCGGTTAAAATTTCATATATCAAAAAAGGTTTGATTTCAAGAGCTATGCATCGTCGGTGTGACAGTCTGCTATACTTTAATTCGAAATGAAATTCAAAAAATTGCAGTATACTCTTTGAATGCTGCACTTTTCGATACATCTGCGAAAGTAAAATTTCACTCGTGTAAAATTGGTCCCACCTCACCTGTATCCGGGGGTACCCCTGGGTGCTGGGGGGGGGTCTATCAAACGGTGTTAAGCAAAGGGACAGTTTAAAAAATAGGTTGAATTGAAAAAGTTTTCCCAATGAGGTTCTTGAGTTACTTTCTTTTTGTCATATTATTTCACATGAAATGTGGGGACAGAGCGGGGATAAAACGTCAATTAAACTAAAGATAGGTTACGATATAAATTCGTAACCTATTGTATTTACTGGTGCGCCCGGCAAGATTCGAACTTGCGGCCTACGGATTCGTAGTCCGGCGCTCTATCCAGGCTGAGCTACGGGCGCATACATGCCACGGCTCGATACCGATTAAATTAAAGCAGTGTTACTTAAATCATGGAATGCTTGTTTGTCAACCTCTGATTTAAAATCGGGTTGGTTTTTTTATACCGCTTTTCATAATTATGTTCCGAAATACGGAATTGCGGTATAAGTGGTTGTAGAAAAAAACGTTGGAATAACGGAACGTTTTTTTGACAACCACTATAATCCCGGTTTGTTTTAATTTTTTAATAATTATTTATCCGTTTTTTCAGTAAAAGATAGTTTGGTTCTTCCACCGATGGGCGGGTTCCAATTTAGGTTTTGAACCTATACCGGATCTATAAAACAAACTTTCATTTCAGTCTTAAGCCCAGTATTCTCTTTAGACGATCGAGGTTGAAGCTCAACATGTAATTGTCATTCATCGGTCTGGGATCCAGCTTTTTTTCCCACTGCGCATCAGGCTCAGATGAGGGTCCCATACAAAAGTATCGACCGCTCTTATTGAGATCTGTATCTTTAATGAGGGTTGCGGCGACGGTCTTTAACAGATTGAGCCTGCCGAGGACTTTAAGCATCTCAAGTTTTAAAAGATCGTTAAAGCTAAGAATATTAGGGGTTCCACGGCCTGTTGCCGGTTGAGCGGGCTCAAAATATTCTTTCCGAATAAGTTCGTGAATCCAGGTGGATTCGGTATCGGTTAATTCTGCCGCCTGCCGCAAAGAGAACCTGGGTTTGTCCGGTCCGCTCTTTTCCATCAATTCCTCCATGTGAAAAATAATTATAAGTTTAGGCTCAATACCTGAATTTTGTCAAGGAAAAACTCCTCCCACAAGCATGCACCACACTGGCTTCTCCGTAAGCATAATGTTCATTCCGGTATTAAAATCTGGCCTTTTGGGCCTGGATTTATTAAGTTAATTGGTTTAAGAATCAATAGCATACATAACTGGGGCATTTTATGACCATGAAGCAGATTTCACCAGGAACCACATTGCGTTTTTGATCCATTATTTACCACCATGAATAATGAGCACATCAAGTTCATGAATCTGGCCGTCGCTGAGGCGAAAAAAGCTGGACAAAAAAACGAAGTCCCTGTGGGTGCAGTGGTCGTTGACCAAGGCGGGAAAATACTGGCGCTGGCGCATAATCAGGTCATCACCCTGGCGGATCCGACCGCCCATGCCGAAATCCTGACGCTGCGTGAGGCCGGCCAAAAAACCGGAAATTACCGGTTGTTAAACACTACCCTCTATGTTACGGTTGAGCCCTGTCCCATGTGCATGGGGGCGATAGTGCATGCCCGTGTGGCCCGAATTGTTTTCGGCACTTTCGATTCGAAATGGGGTGCTGCCGGATCTTTGTACAATTTTGCAACAGATGACCGTTTTAATCACCGGCCGGAAATCATCTCCGGTGTTTGTGAGGAAACCTGCAGGATTTTAATGCAGGATTTTTTTCGTGCCAAACGGAAATAAAAATTGAACCGCAGACAGACGCAGACGACCGCAGACTTTTGTCCGGGCGACCTGCCCGAACAAAAACACTCATTGATTAGAAAATAAATTGATTCAGTAATACCAAAACTTATGTGTCTTAGTTGCCCGAAGGGCATGTAATTTTTCCCCGGCCAGGTCGTCCGGGGAAAAGGTTTATTAATGTCTGCGTCTGTCTGCGGTTAATCAACAATAAGGAGTGAGCATTGGCGAATATTGCTGTGATCGGTACCCAGTGGGGGGACGAAGGTAAAGGTAAAGTTGTTGATCTGCTGGCGGAACATGCGGATATGGTGGTTCGTTTTCAGGGGGGCAACAATGCCGGCCACACCATGGTGGTGGACGGCAAGCAGTTCATCAGTCACCTGGTGCCCTCCGGTATTCTACAAAACAAGACCTGCATCATCGGAAACGGGCTGGTTGTCGACCCTGAAGTTCTCATCGAAGAAATGGACTATTTAAACAGCAAAGGAATTGATGTCGGACCGGATAAAATTAAAATCAGCGAAAGAGCTCACCTCATCATGCCGTACCACAAAGCGATCGACCATGCCCGGGAAGCCAAAAAAGGTGACAAAAAGATCGGCACCACCGGACGGGGAATCGGGCCGACTTATGAAGACAAGGCCACCCGCAGGGGGCTGCGGTTTGTGGACCTGCTCGATGAGGAAACGTTCAGTGAGAGGGTTCGCACCATTCTCGATGAAAAGAACTTTTACTTAACAAATTACCTTGCGGCCGAATCGCTTAATCCGGAAAGCATCATCGATAATTATCGACTCTATGCCGAACGGCTTGCCCCGCATGTCACCAATGTTTCCATTTCAATATATGAAACCATAAAATCGGGCAAACAGGTATTGTTTGAAGGCGCCCAGGGGACCCATCTTGACATCGATCACGGTACCTATCCCTATGTGACGTCATCCAATGTAGTGGCCGGCAATGCCTGCAGCGGGGCCGGTGTGGGGCCGAAAGAAATCACCGGTGTGATCGGCATCGTCAAAGCCTACACCACCCGGGTGGGTCGCGGGCCCTTCCCCACCGAGCTGTTCGACGACGTCGGAGATGCCATACAGGAAAAAGGAGCCGAGTTCGGTGCCACCACCGGCCGGAGACGTCGCTGCGGCTGGCTGGACACCGTTCTGCTCCGAAACGCCGTTCGGCTTAACGGGCTTACCGGCCTGGCGGTTACGAAACTGGACGTTCTCGGAGGTCTTGATACGCTGAAAATTTGCACCGGCTATGAACATAACGAGCAAAGACTAAATGATTTTCCGACCAGTCTGAAAGTACTGGCTGCGTGCAAGCCGGTATATGAAACGCTATCGGGCTGGCCGGAGGACATATCATCGGTGCGAGAATACAATAATTTACCTGATAATTCAATGAATTATCTTAAAAGACTTGAAGAATTGGTTGAGACTCCGATTCACATCATTTCCATCGGTCCCGGGCGGGATGAAACCATCGTCTTGCACAATCCATTTTTAACTGGCTAATAGTGATTGACAAATTTCAGATTCTAACCTAATAAATGGCCCAACGTCGGGAAGTGGCTCAGCCTGGTAGAGCACAGCGTTCGGGACGCTGGGGTCGCTGGTTCAAATCCAGTCTTCCCGACCAAAAAAATTAAAAATACGGCCCGATCGATTGATCGGGCCTTTTTTTATTCACTTTAAGCTTCTGTCAGCACCGCATCAACCCACCTCAGGGCAGCAATCATGTTGGGAAATCCGGTGGTTGTCAGCGCCAGCAGAACGGCATGGACAACCTCCTCCGGTGTGGCTCCGGCTGCCAGGGCCTTGCGTGTGTGAGACATGACCGCCCCCTTTGAATTTACACCAATGGA
>DAOVBC010000161.1 GCA_030670715.1 Deltaproteobacteria bacterium
AATTATCACCCAGATCTCAAGCAGGGATCTGATCATCACAACCCACCGGAGCGAGTATTCAAAACAGGTCATCGAAGCGATGTCCGACACCGAACTGCACTTTACAGAAATAGTTGCGCGGTGGTACGATCCAAACGGCGAATACGGCCCGCCGAAATATTATTATGTTCTGGTACGAATGGATAGAAAAGAGGCTATAAAACTATTAAAACGCGTAAAATAGCTCATATCCCGCGACGAATAGCTCCCGGCCCTACAATCTAACCTGGATATTTCACGAGTTCGATTCGTCCATTTTTTCATGAAATATTCAGGCTAAAGCCTGTCCAGCTGACTTCAACTGCTTTATACAAAAAAATACTTGATTAACTTAAATTACTTTCGTATACTTATATATACTAGTACGACTAGCCACCCTTGAAAGATGCCCGAATTGGGTCAAGGTCAGGGAAGGCGAAGGGGGTAAGTATATATGAAAATGCATGAAATCGAAATCGATGACGCTGTTTGGAATCATTTAAAGAAGTTTGCAGAACCTTTTGTTGATACGCCCAATTCCGTGTTACGCCGACTCCTCTTCAGTGAAATTGAAGGGGCGAAAGCCTCGGAAAAACCATTTAATGCAATTGACATTAAAGGTTTACCCATAGCTCTGTCCCAGATATTTGAAGTACTGTACGAAATAGAAATAAACGGTTATTCAAGAACTGAAGCAACCAACAGGGTTGCCGCCAAAAGAGGCACGGCGCCCCAGACGATTATTGACAAATACTGTCGGCAATTGAACAAAAGAGCTCACGAAATAGACAGGCTTTTTAATGAACCGGATTATATGGAGTTTAAAGAATTACTAAAAAATAAATTTAAACTTCATTGCCATGTTATCGATATTTATTTTGACACTCTCACAGGGGGTGGCGGTGACGCCGACATCAATGAGCCTGAACTGGAAATGGCGTCTTTGCAAACTCCCCTTGAATGATGGGTGTAATGATCTGAAATATCCAGGATGGCCATCTTTTTGTGAATTAGCGACTTGACATATATTTTATTTCCGTATATTTTAAGCACTTACAAATATTCCTGCTCATATCAAACATTGAAAAAATTCGGGTCCAAATGGCCCGGCTTTTTATGATCCCAAAGGGGATATACTAACACTATTTTTCTATCACCCTGATACAAGATACATGATACAGGCAAAAAATGGGTTCGATGGCAATCACGGGGTCTTGAGTCCTGCATCTTGTATCCTGAATCGAATGATTTTTCCGGGAAAGGGCCGATAATCCCTGACCGAAAATATAAGACCAGTTATTAAAAGGTTTAAAAAACCACACTGACCGCAACCGGAGAGATTCACAATGGTCGATGCGGAAGAATCCAAATTAAAGGCCGAAATGGACGAAATCGTAAAGAACATCAATACGGCCATGAAAAGAATTGAACGGGTGGTGCCGTTAAAAACGCCACCTGCCGAACAACCGGCAGAAGAGCAGGTCAGGAAGTCGCAGGCTGCGGAAGGCTCCTGATGTTGTCGATTTATTTCGCTTTTTCAATCACCCTCACCTGTCCCGGATAAAATAACAGTTGACGTTCCCGTATAAGTCAATTATTGAACGGAGATTCGTTACCGACAATAACCGACCATGTTCATTGAGGAGGTGCTATGGCATTAACCAAAAACGATATTGTAACGGCTGTACATGAATTGGGCTTTACCAAGAAAAAATCGGTCGAAATCGTTGAATCTCTATTGGAAATAATCAAGGGCACACTGGAAAAAGGTGAGGATGTCCTGATATCGGGTTTCGGTAAATTTTGTGTCAAACAGAAAAATAAACGGCGGGGGCGAAACCCTGCAACAGGTTCCGATTTGATCTTGCGAGAGCGAAAAGTTGTTACATTCAAATGTTCTGGAAAGCTGAGGAACAAAATCAACGGCACCAATTAGATTTATTAATCCGGCACCTCTCTAAGGTAACGAATCTCTTTCAAGTCGGCGCTTTGCAAACCCGGTAGTACTTGCGGCAGAAAACCTGGTCGATTGGTTGGTCATTAAAATGACCAATCATCAACAAGCCGACACCCCCGCAGTAATTACCGATAAACACCTCTTGACGGTTTACCCGGAATATCAATCGGCAGCGTCTGCATCGAACATGCGGCAGCATTCGTATTGAATGCGGAGCCGCTTTTTTTTCGGTTAAACCATAGATTGCCCCTTCAGGGACCTTGCGCATGCCACGTTCTCCGGGCAGGGCGGATCCGCATGAAATGTCTACTTGATAATATGCCCGGGGCTGTAAGTTACAGTCACCTTGAAATAATACCGGGCCGCACCCCCGAACGGGCTAAACCGACTCAACCGAACTAACCAATCTACATGTCAATCCCATAGGTTTTCATCTTACTCAGCAAAGACGGATGGCTGATCTCAAGAAGCTTCGCGGCCCGGGTGCGGTTGCCCCCGGTTTCTTTAAGCGCCTTGATGATTAAGTTTTCTTCCATGACCTTGCGGGCTTCTTTAAGGGAGTAACCATCGACAAAGCTTCCCATCTGAAGCATTTCCGGTTGCACTCCGATATCCGGCGGCAAATGATCCGGCAAAAGCATATCCCCCTCGGCCAGTACCACCGCTCTTTCAATAACATTCTCCAACTCACGTACATTTCCCGGCCAGGGGTGCTTCACCATAAGAGCCATGGCCGCCGGAGCGATATCCATGATATGTTTCCCCAGGTTCTTATTATACCGGTGGACGAAATGCTGGCAGAGCAGGGGAACATCTTCCAACCGGTCCCTGAGGGGTGGGATGGGAATCGGCAGCACATTGATCCGGTAAAAAAGATCCTCACGGAAAAAACCTTTCCGTGACTGCTCCTCCAGGTTTTTTGACGTTGCTGCTATCACCCGCACATCAATTTTTCTGATTTTTGAATCACCTATCGGTCTGATCTCATTTTCCTGCAGCACCCGCAAAAGCTTAACCTGGAGAGAAAGCGGCAATTCACCGATTTCGTCCAGAAAAATCGTTCCTCCCTGTGCTTCTTCGAAAAGGCCTTTTTTATTTCTGTCCGCACCGGTGAAGGCACCTTTTTTATATCCAAACAGTTCGCTTTCGAGCAAATTTTCGGGAATACCTCCGCAATTAATGGGAACGAGAGGACCGTTTGCTCTTTCTCCCTGAAAATGGACCCCCCTTGCAATGAGTTCCTTGCCGGTTCCGCTTTCGCCGGTAATCAAAACGGTGGTGTTATACCGAGCGACTTTTTCTGCCAGTTGGAATACCGCCTGCATGGCCTTACTTTTGCCAACCATATTGCCGAAGCGGTTATCCTCACCGATTTTGCGAATACGCTCTCGCAGCAGATAATTCTCTTTTTTTAAACTTTCCCGTTCTTCGGCTTTTTTCAGGGTCAGGTTGACTTCGTCACTTTTAAACGGCTTGGATATATAGTCGTAAGCACCCAGTTTCATCGCTTCGATCGCAGTATCGATAGTACCGTAAGCGGACATCATGATAACGGTTGTGTTTTCGAGTTTTTCCCGGGCGGCTTTCAAAAACGCCATTCCTCCCATGTTGGGCATTTTGATGTCGCACAGTATAAAATCGAATTGATTCCGATTCAAAGCGTCCAGCCCCTGTATACCATCGGATGCCGTGTCGACCAGATAGCCTGATTTTTTCAGCATCGCCGACAGCATGTGGCGCATATTTTCTTCGTCATCGATGACGAGAAGGCGTTTGGGTTCCGCATCGACACCGATCGAAATTTCGTTATCACTCATTTGTATGTCCTCTGCCTTGACAATTGCGAAAAAGTGAAAAATCTCTTTACAAGTGTTTTAAGTTTTAGGTTTTAAGTTTTAAGTACCTGTAAATAAAATCATTTCCTTACCCTAAAACATAAAACCTAAAACTGGATGAATTCGATATAATACGAATTCAACGTTCTTGCACCGGTATACCAGGTAACAGTTAATCACCGCTTAGGGGAAGACGGATCACCATCGTAGTTCCCTTACTCGCTTCGCTGGCTGCGGTAATTTTACCGTCAACGCTTTCAATGATCATGAAACTGACGGAAAGACCGAGCCCGGTTCCCTTCCCGGTTTCCTTGGTTGTGAAAAAAGGATCAAATATATTGCCAAGATTCTCCGGTGAGATTCCCGGGCCATTGTCACTTACCGTTATCTTAAGTGTGGACGATGTGTTACGGCTGTCCGGGTCGGACTCGATTTCACTTTTGATGACAAGCTCTCCATCTACAGGCGGTGGATTCGAGGATATTGCGTCCGCAGCGTTAATCATTAGATTGAGAAAAACCTGCCGCAACTGGTTTGGATCTGCGACAACCATGTCATTTTCGGCCCCGAGGAATAGTTTTATGGAAATGCCGGACATCAGCGGTTGAAACCTGGTCACATTGGTGATTTCATTGATGATATCATGTACGTGGACCGGCGCAACCCCTTCTTTGGAGGGGCGTGACAAATCGAGCAACTGCCGGATAATCGTGTTGATTCTATTGATTTCATCTACCGTGCGATGGATGTATTCGAGTTTTTCTTCATCGGTGATGTCTTCTTGCCTCAGCAATTCAAGATAGCCCATAACAATGCCGATCGGATTGCCGATTTCGTGTGCGATACCGGCTGACAACCGCCCGACTGACGCGAGCTTTTCCGCCCGTATAATTTCTTTCTGAGCCTGTTTCAAGTCGATATTGGCTTTTTCGAGCGACATCACCGTATAGCGCAGCGTTTTCTTATCCTCCGCGATCCGCTCCAGCATTAGGTTCAGCGATTGAGAGAGCTGGCGCAGATCATTGTCCTCCTTGCGCACCGTAAATAACTGCCCGTCATCTTCCCGGTATTCCTCCGCGCGGCTGGCAAGTCGCTGCAGCGGCACCAGATATATTTTGGATATTCGATAAACACCGACAAATGTCAGAACAATGGTATTGATCAATATATAGATGAAGAAGGCCTTTTGTGAACGCCTCTGTCTTTCGTAAATGGGTTTGAGAGAAGTGGTGACACCGGCACCACCAACAATCGTGCCGTTCCTGAAAAAGGGCACGGAGGTTGTCATATATCGATCTTGCAGCCAGAATATTCCCCAGGTTTTACCTGAATATCTGGTGGCCGGTCGCCCCATGCGGATGGACTCCTTGGTGTCGGCAATTAACGTGTCTTTCTTTTCGCAGGCAGCCCCCCCGCTGAAAATAATTTGCCCCTGTTTGTCCAGCACGGTAGCACAGATAAAATCTGGACGCTGCAAGAGCATTTCAACCGGATAGACGCTTGCGGTTTGCAGCCCATCGCCGGATGAAACGAACAGGTGCTGCTCAATAATAGAAAGGAGCAGATGCCCGCGCGCGATCTCACCGCGAATCAAGTCTCGCTGAACGGTCATCACCGTAACAAAGTTAATTAAAATCATCCCTATAAATAATATTACGGCGATATTTATAAGGATATTTGATTTCAGCCCGCGAAACATCAAGATGACCTCGAGAATTAACGTTCCAGAATTTCTACAACTTGACAATATCTTTTTATTATATATTATCACATAGTTGTAGTTAAAGCAATTACCGACTTGCCTGGAGATTTATGACGTATGAGGGGGCCAGGGGATCTGCAGCGAAACAAAAAACCCGAAGCCACGCATTGGTGACTCCGGGTTTAAAAAAGATCGGCGGCGTCCTACTCTCCCACTCGGCTTCCCGAGCAGTACCATCGGCGCTAAAGAGCTTAACTTCCGTGTTCGGGATGGGAACGGGTGTGACCTCTTTGCTATCGCCACCGAAAAAGGATAATCAATTTGAACATAAGCATGACCGAACCAGTAGATGATTGTGTAAATTATTTTGTGGCCAAGCCGCACGACCAATTAGTACCAGTAAGCTGAACACATTGCTGTGCTTACACACCTGGCCTATCAACCTTGT
>DAOVBC010000196.1 GCA_030670715.1 Deltaproteobacteria bacterium
TGAAAAAATAGTAACAATAATACGTCACCGTATTTACGAATTAGAGCACTTAGTTTAGGTCATTTTGTTATTTGTTATTCGAATTTGTTTCGAATTTCGATATTCGAATTTTGCCTGAACTTGACTTTCCGTTCAGGCACTATATAGGCGGGAGAATGGTGGATTCATTGAACAATGGAGGATCGCGATGTATCGTGGAAATCCGGGAACGTTTTTATGAATCCGTGTTTATCTGTGTCCCATACATTTTCCGGCGGCAATGTAGGTCGCGCAGGCGTTTTCAGACTCCCAGGCGGTGACACGGCTTACTTTAACGGCCGGGTCTTCTACGACTGACTGTAGCCGGGTGGCGACGTAGTGGGCGATATTTTCCGATGACGGCGGGTATTTGTCGTTAAAGGGACCGGCTTCATTGAGAAACTTGTGATCCAGCCCGGACATGATATCGGCAACGTGCTTTTTTACCTCTCCAAAATCCATCAATATGCCGGCGCTATTTAATTTCTCTCCTTGCAGGTAAACCTCGATCTTCCAGTTGTGCCCGTGCAGGTTTTCACATTTTTTTGCCACCATTTTCAGCTGATGGGCAGCGGCAAAGTGGGTGACGATTTTCAATTCGAACATGACAGATAAACCTAACCTGGACAAGCCGGAAAACTATTGAATAATGAAGATTGATGAACTCGTAATAAATCAAGTTCATCAAGTTTTAGGTTGAGAAAATACTTTTATTTACAGATACTTAAAACCTAAAACTCTTGTAAAAAGCTTTTTTTGACTTTTTAAGAGGCTATCAAGATTGAATAGTGAATAAGGTACTAATCAGACCGCACTAAGAGTCTCTCCTTTGAGAATGTTTCGTATCTTGGTAGACAATTTTCTGGATTCGAGCTTGGCAAATTCCCGTAAGAGCTCTTCCTGTTTTTTGTTCAGGCTGGTCGGTGTTTTGATGGTAAATTGAATAATCTGATCCCCGCGGTTTCCGTTCCGCAGTGACGGAATGCCTTCACCGCGCAGACGCACTAACTCCCCCGGCTGGGTACCTTTCTTAATGTCAATGGTCCTGTCACCGGACAGGGTGGGAACTGTAATTTGGTCTCCCAGGGTGGCCTGAACAAAACTGATCGGAACCCGGCAGAGAACCTCCGTGTTATTACGTTCAAAAAAATCGTGAGCTTCGACATGAATAAACACGTAAAGATCCCCCGGGAGGCCGCCGTACAAACCGGCTTCACCCTCACCGGTAAGACGCAGCCTCGATCCGGTATCCACCCCGGCCGGAATTTTGACCGAAACCTTCTTGCGAATCCTGATCTGACCGGCACTCCCGCACTCTCCGCACGGGTTGGTTATCATCTGGCCGGTGCCGCGGCATGCATGACAGGTAGTTCGGACAATAAAAAATCCCTGGGTGCGTGATACCTGGCCGGTACCCTGGCAGTGGGCGCAGATCTCCGGCGCAGTTCCCGGTTCGCAACCGTTCCCTCCGCAGGTGAGACAGCTTTCTGTTTTTTCGACCTCGATCTCGGTTTCCGTTCCGAAAGCGGCTTCCATAAAGCTGAGGGTCATGTCATAGCGCAGGTCTGCCCCCCGCTGGGTTCGGCTTCTGGAGCGTCGGCCGCGGCCGAAGCCGAAGAAATCTTCAAAGATGTCGCCGAAACTCGAAAAAATGTCGTCGAATCCTCCAAAACCTGAAAAACCGGTGCCTTCAAGTCCCTGGTGGCCAAACTGATCGTATATGTTTCGTTTTTGAGGATCCCGCAGGACCTCATATGCTTCGGCAGCTTCTTTGAACTTTTCTTCCGCTTCCTTGTCGCCGGGATTCCGGTCCGGATGATATTTCAAGGCGAGCTTTCGATAGACGGCCTTGATCGCAGAACTATCCGTTTGACGGCCTACGCCCAGTATCTCATAATAATCCCGTTTGGTAGTCATTTTATTTCCTGATTATTCATCCCTTAGCTTTTTCGGTTCGTACGGGTTTGGCTGACGTTGGTTACATTTCTAACCAGGCTGAATTAAAGTTTAATGCAAAAACCTGAGTTGTCAATCGGTTAGCCGGTAGGGATTTTAATGAATGTCGGATTTTTTATTAGAAACTTGATCAAAACCGACCAATTCATCATATGTATTGTAAGGCCTTTTTTGCAGCATCTCCGATGTTACCGTTCGGTCCTGCATTTTGCGTTGAGAATTACAGAAAATGAATAAGGCCGTTCCCATAGCCATCAGGGCAGCGCCCAGGGGAAATGCCACCCGCAGGTGAAACAGATCCATCATCAAGCCTGCCAGCATCGATCCGGCCAGCATTCCCAGACTGTGTGCAACCGTGAGAAGCGCCATGACCGATCCCATGGAACCGGTTTTATTGCCGATGATGACGGCGGTGGCCATCAGAGCCGGCATACAGGTTCCGCCACCGATACCGAAAAAAACACTGGCCAGAACCATATCCTGAAAATTGTCCGCCCACAAATAGGACAAAACGGAAAAACTCGCAACGAGGCCGCCAATGACAACCAACGCTTTTTTGTTGAACCGATCAGCCACCCAGCCCATCGGCACGTGGATCAAACCGCTGATAAAAACGCCCAGCATTACCAGAAATCCGATGGCGGCGCTGGACAGGGAAAGTTCCGTATCCGCCAGCACCGGCAAGAAGCCCCAGATTACGCCGATGCACAGGACATAGGCAAACCGGAAATAAAACAGCCCGGCAATTTCCCGATTCTGCATCAGCTGCTTCCACCTTACCGGCGGCTGGCCATGCCGGATTGCCCGCTCGGTGCGGGTGGGGGGCAACAGAATCAGGCTCAACAGAAAACCGAAAAACGACAGGCCGCCCATGGCCAGAAACGCTGCATCCAGGCTGAAACGATCATTGATTGCACCGCCAAGAACCGGACCGAGACTCAGGCCGAAAAACACCGACATGTTGAACAGCCCCATGATAAAGCCTTCCCGGCCTTCCGGTGTGATATCACCCACATAGGCTTGAATAACCGGCAGCAGCATGGCCGATGCGATGCCCTGGATGAGCCTGATGATGATAAGGGCATTGACGCTATCTGAAATCAGAAAGGCCAAAGAAACCAGGGTGTAGGCCGCCAGGCCCGGCACAATCAGCGGCTTGCGTCCTTTACGATCTGAAAGCCGGCCGAAGTAGGGAAGGAAAAAGACTCTTGAAAGGGAAAAGGCGCCGAAGATCAACCCGATGTAAAGGCCGCCGGCGCCAAGATTGTGGGCAAAAACAGGCAATAGCGGTACGACAATGCCGACGCCGGTAATCGTGGCGAAAATCGAAAAAAAAAGGGTACTGAAGATGGCTTTGTCCAGTTTCTGCATGTCGTTTCCTATGTGAAATATCCGGGTTCATACCACCCCGAATATCCTGGTACAAGAAACTTTTTGGGCAAAGCGAACATGTAAACTTGACAAAGTCATAAAAAAGGATGAACAGGGGTCATGCACTTTCATATCTATGCATTTACCGGGAGGATTCTGTTTTTTTCCTTTGATATAGAAGTTGAACGTGAAAGAAACTGAAATGGCACGAGAAACTATTTCCCTCACAATTTTGTTTGCCGACATTGCCGGCAGTACTCGATTTTATGAGATGCTGGGAGATAGAAGTGCTCAAAGGCTTGTGTCAGAGAGTCTTTCCCGGCTTTCAGATGTGGCTTACCGGCACCGGGGCACTGTGGTCAAAACCATCGGCGATGAATTGATGTGCACCTTTCAGGATGCCGACCACGCTGTAAAAGCCGCTAAGGCCATGCACCAGGCCCTTGAAAATATGCCGGGAGCTGAAAACAGCGATGTGGGCCGGCCGAATATTTATGTCGGGATTCACACCGGACCGGTTATCAAAGGGGGGAACGATATCTTCGGGGATGCGGTCAACCTGGCCGCCCGGGTTGTTGCTCTGGCTAAGCCGCGGCAAATTCTAATCACCCGGCAAACGGTTAAGGCGCTGACGCCGCCTCACCAAGCGGCGGTCAATTATGTCGATGAAAAAACCGTAAAGGGAAAAAGCGGCCAGCATAAATTATATGAATATGTCTGGGAACTGGAGGATGTCACTTTAGTGTTAGACTGCTCTTCGGTCCCGGTGATTCTGCCATTCTGCATGTAACTCAAGTATAGGGACAAGAAAATAAAGGTGGATCAGTTTCGACCCAGCATCACAATGGGCCGTCAGAACCACAACGACCTGGTATTGAATTATGAACGGATTTCCAGGTCCCATGCACGCATCGAGTACCGACGGGGAAAATTTGTGTTGGCCGACAACAGTTCCAACGGTACCTATGTGCACCTGCAGGGTGAAAAGGACACGTATATTAACCGGGAGGAAGCGCTGCTGTATGGTACCGGAGTTATCAGCCTGGGTCGCAGAGCAACGCCGGGTTCACCGGGGGCAATCCATTTTGCCGTTAGACTCATGAAATATCCGGGATAGAGCGGAGGCCCCGGATAAAAGCGGCGGTTATTTAGAAGTATAAAGATTGACAGAAGTTTATTTATTAAATATGCAGTTTTATCCTCTCAAAATTGAGCAGGCTCACTTATCATGAAACGACTACCTGGAAACTGACAGGTGAATTTTCCAATACGATACGCGAAAAAGCTTCTCAAATAGAACAGGAAGTTAAAATGCTCTTGCTGGACGGTTTGCTCTCACTGAAGGATATGGGCGGCAGGCGCCGGCTCAGGGACCGGCGGAAAATCATATCAACACCCAGTATTCATGAGCGGAGGTGCGGCCCTGACCGAAGAAACGGTTTTGACCGAAGAGGCATACTGGCATGCCAAACCCGAAACCAATCGGAACGTCGCCTTGCTTTTAAAAATTTGTCCTGGTAAGTAAAATGTACCGGAATTTCTACAACAAATTGAAAATATAGGAGATATTTTGAGGCCTGAGTTTTGGTCTCAATCATGGCCCCAGTGAAATAGAATAAAGTTTCACGGGGTAAAAATAATGGAACAATTGGGGCGAAGCCCCCAACTTGAGGTTTATTATGGGCAGGTTTAGACTTGCGGTTTTACTGCTGACAGTGCTGATTTTCGGTTGTGCCTTATCAGAAAGGATGAGAATGGACAAATTCAGCGAAGCGTCAAAGGCATACGGTGAGGCCGTGGTCTGGGGCCATTACGAGGCGGCAAATCTATACCGGAAAGACAACGGATCTGACAAAAAAATGCCGGATCCTGAAAATATAATAAATTTCAAGGTGGCAT
>DAOVBC010000077.1 GCA_030670715.1 Deltaproteobacteria bacterium
TTACACTTGATGAATCTGAAGATGAAAAAGAGGAATCCGAAAATCAGACGTTACCGTCGTCGCAAGAGTAGAAAAAGCAAATTTTTCTATAATTAAAATTAAGCTCCTGCCGCTTTTTTTCTTAAAATATAAGACAGCACAATCTTTCCGCCCTGAATATATGTCTTAAGTCGCCAAATCGCCGTCTCATATTATCTTCCGATTTTTCTATGATCGCCTTTTTGCTGCTGGTTAGATCAGGAATTTCCAATAAGGGTACGTCGACAATTTCTAACCACTCAAGAGCGAATAAAATAACAAGAACGATTAATGCATAACCGATGTATTTTCCCATAGTTCCCCCTTACAATCTTACCGGATGTTTTTTCGACCGGTTACACATATTATACTATTTTATTGAGCTTTTCACAATCCGTTCTACCGTAACAAGGATCTATCCTGAAAATAACTTATAAAATTGTCATAGATCATGGGATTTTCTGAGAGGCGTTATGTTGATGCATAGCCCCTGAATGGGTCGTGGCCCGATATTTGGAATCGTCACCACAAGCTCATTGCCATTGCACTGCCGACTTACGATTCAAAATATCGGGCCACACATAGCTAATAGGAGTCATAACGCCTCTCAGAAAATTTTATGACCGGCCAGTTATTACTTCCGGGACAATACACTATATGGGGAGATAAATTCAGGGAAGCACTTTGCAGGGTTACGGCAGGCTGCCACGCGGCAGTCTGTCTGAAGGGGAAGATGACTGACAATTTAATTGATCTTCATATCACTCCTGTCAGATTAATTGCCGCCGACGCCTTCACCGTCACCGGTACTGATCACCATAGCCGGCTCCGGTTTCTTCCCATAATCGCGCAGGTTGGAAAAGTCCTGTAACTGCTCAAGAGATATCCGTTGAAAATTTATCCAGGTTTTATCCAAAACAACTCTATTCAGATCGTTGATAGCGGCGTTTTGAGCCATGGTTAATGCCATAACATCATTTTTAAAACCTTTTACAGCCTGGTGAAGACGTTTTTCATACCGGTAGGTATGCGCACCGATAGCGATAAATGCCAGAAATGAAACAAACAGAACACCCATAAATAGGAGTATATTCAACCTCTCCGACCACTTGATTCTTTTTATCAGGCTTTCGTAGTCTCCTATGGGTATCAAATCTTCTACAATCTCTTCCATGACGATACATCTCCTCAACAAGTTCCGCTTGCTGGTTTACATAAACAGCTTCGGTGATATAGTGGTTGTCAAAAAAACGTTCCGGTATTCCAACGTTTTTTTTCTACTACCACTTATACCGCAATTCCGTATTTCGGAACATAATTATGGAAAGCGGTATAAATATCGCTTGCAAAAATTGTGCAAGAAACGCGTATTGCTCAATATGCATAGAATTACAGTGGGTTGTCCAAAATCAGGTGGTTTCCATCGGGGCGGATTGTGAATTAAGATGCCATTTATTGGGTATTTTATTACACAGTATGGCGGCCGGAGATTTAAGGCTGGTTGACCGGCAAATGGACATTTGCCGTTATTTTATGGCTGTCCTCTCTCATGGCTTATAACCGGCTGACGTGCTTGACCTTCTTTACCCGGTTACTTATTTCCAGATAGCAGTTAAAAGCCTTTTCCGGCTCATCAAAAGGGTCACCAAAATAATCACGAATTCTTACCATGGAAAATCTTCCCCTTTTTACCGCATAATAAAGCTTGTTACCCAGAATATAGCCCAGTTGGGTGCTGAACATTCTTGAAACAGCGGATCGACTGTTATATTGGAGAAAAAATTTGTTTATAAATTCAGCAGCATTAGAGGTTTTTCTCTGCAGGTAGAAATGCTGTAAAATATATCGGGCAACCTGTACGTTTTCCTGATCGACCTGTTTGAGTTCACCTCGCCTTACCTCGCCTAAGAATTTCCGGATGGAATTTTCCGTATGTGACTTTCGCTTCTCGTTGATAAACTTACTGCCAAAAAATCCCAGACATTCGGTGACCACATTACGATAGAAACCATCGAAAGGACTGACAGCCACCTCTAAGGGCCCCCTGAGCACAGCATTCAAAAAATGACACGCTTCCTCAGCAGCCATATTGATGTTTGAGTTTGCCAGATAAATCAGGTAGGTATTCTCCCCTGAGCGCTTATATTCCAGAAGGAATCCCTCACCTTTTTTTATCTTATTTCGGATAAGGCGAAGCTGGCCTCTAAATTCGGGCGTGTTATGGATCAGCTGCATAAAATCCAGGTTGTCGGGATAGTAAATCGCCAGATTTGCCAGGGCATCCGATGGGAGTTTTAGATCCAGAATTGCGGCGAGGGTGGCAACCATTTCATGCACCATTACCCCCCTGTCTTCAAAAGCTTCATCCTCCCAATCCTGATGCACAGGAAAATATGCGTCTTCGGAATATTCCAGCCAGTTCAAATAAGATTGGATTTTATTGGCCGGTATCGTATTCATCACGCAGTATATGTTTTCTCTGATTTTGAGAACATCCGATTCTTCAAGGCCCTGGCTGCATAGTTTCCAGTAAAGGTTTTCTGCATTTTGGAAAATAATAAAGATCTTTGCCGGCACGTCCAGCAGCTTCAACAACCACTCTACCTTTTTCGGAAGATGACTGGGGGAGACGTGATAATCACCATCTACAACGTAAATCAGCTTATCAGGGTTCTGAATAAAGGTCTTTGCGATAATGCGAGCCGAGTATTGATCACGCTTTCTCAGCTTTTTAATCCCTGTTACGTCATCAATTTCGGTGTTAATGCCCAAAATGGGAATTCTATGATCCAGGCAGTAGGAAATAATGGGACGCCAATTACTCCAGCTAAACGGCCACTTTTTGGCGTAATCGATTTTTATTAAAAACGACTTCTCGGATAACTCACCGGCCATGAATCGATCGATACGCTTTTGATCACTTCCATGAAACATCTCCAGGCACAGAATAATCCCCCTTTTACCCTCAATTTCACGAAGAATTTTCAGCACGGAGCGTTGAGATTGCAGCAGCGTGTGGTAATCGCCATGAAAAATAAGATCGGCAGCTAAAACCTTTTTAATCAGATCTGATTTGTTTGAAACTTCAGCATAAGATTTTACATATCGTAAATACTCTCTTTCATAAATTTCAACCCCCTGGTTGTGCCCTAAGCTCTCGCGGACCAGCTTGACGTTTTTGCGATAATTCTTTTTCTGAATTTTGATCAGTTGCTCTCTGAGTTTTGTCATCCGGGGCCAACCTTTTGAAGACTATATATGAGCAATATGATAAGTTCTTAAAATAACAATACTATCTTATCATAAGATTGTTCTAATATCAAAAAACTTACAGATGATCCTTGTCCAGAGTTCTGGGTTCTGGGTTCTGCGTCCAACCTCTGAACTTTTGAACCTTTGAACCTGTGAACGCATACAAAATACATCCCCCATATGGGACCACTGCGAAACCAGAGTGCAATCGAGCAACATATCGGCTTAATGAGCACATGCAATATTCAAATGGATGCGAAATCCCGCCTCGCGGGGCAGAAAATATCCTGCGCAACCCGATTCACACCTTCGAATGGGCTCAACGCTTCGTTAGCCAAAGTCCGGCTCGAAAAAGGTGTACGAAACTTGCGGTTTAACCTGATGCATTCTTTCTCCTCTGGCCGGAATATACCCCAGCCGTCAAGGGGTAAAGGCAGACCGCTTACCTGAAATCGGCTTGACCTTTGAGATTGAGGTGGTGGGCATCAGCAGCACACCGACCCGGAAACCGGTTGGATGCGGCTCCGGTTGTAACGGTTCTTCGGATTGCTGCTGACATCGACGCGAATCGCCGGAAAAAGATTTTTTATTTGACAATTCAATCCATGCTTTGTATTTACATAACTTGTATTTTTATAATTTCAGGACCAATTGAAAGCGCACTCATGGAACAGATTACCCTGGATCTTACAGGATCGAAAGACGCAATAGAACAATCGGACTACCCAATTCTGACTTTATTTGACATCGGGGGCAGGCGGGTAGGACTGGATAGGCGGACGTTTTCATACGGTCTGCATATTCCCGAGCGCAGATGCGGTAAAGATCGCAGGTGCGGATCTGACCGCCGTAATTTTGACCAGTTGTTTATTCTGGGGGACACTGAACGCAGACAATGGTTTAAGTAGTTCTGAAACAATACGGTTCTGGTTACCTGAAAGGCAGCACCGCCGGCGGTGCCGCCTTTTTTAATTTTCGACTTCCAGGTGCCGTTGCCTTTTAGTTTTTCACCGGTGTATGGCTGTGAAACAAACGTCCAGTGGCCGCCCTAACCTGAATATTTTCTATGAAGGTGCCCCAACCGCCCGGGGGGTTTTCTGAAGCTACCGGGCAACATACTGAGCCGTTTAGTGAGCGTTAAACCGAGCAGTTGCAAAGCTTTTCGAATCCAAATCTCCTGTTGGAATAGAGTCGGTATTTTCTTCATCCTCTGGGCACTGTTCGGTTTTACGCTTACTTTGCGGCGAGTTTTGGCCGGTAACTGAAGAATGCCCCCCGGGCGGTTGGGGCACTTTCATCGCTGGTTGAGTTGACCAATCATGATGGTTCGTGAAATTCCCAGGCTAACCGGTAGGATTTTTCAGCCTTTTAATTCTCTCTTTTGCAAATCCGTATTCGAGCCAGGTATCCAGAAAAGATTCCAGCGCCTCTTTATAATGCTTTATGGCTTTATCCGTATTTCCCGACCCTTCAGCCCAGAAACCGAGTGCGGTGTAAGCAGTGAGCAGATATTCCGGACTTTTCCCGGCCTGCTTTGTCAACGAATCCTCTGTCTGTTTTCCCATCATGTACTCGTTGATCGTCAGATACCAGGGATCTCTGGTGCGCCCGGCAAATGCTTCCAGGCTGGCTTGAACGTCTTCCTTCCGCCCCTGATGCCGAAGAATTCCCGGTACTAAAAGTTCCAGGCTCAGCCGGGTGGCGTTCTGCCGACCATCCCGCTTTTGAAAAGCATCTATATATTCCAGCGCCCGGGGCCAGGCTTCGACCGCAGCACTGTAAAGGGCCATCACAGCCAGAGTGTTAAAATTGTCCGGATCCTTTTCGAATATTTTTCCCAGGACGGCTATTTTTTTTTCAAGATCGAAACTTTCTTCTTGAAGCTTTGCCATCAGAGAGGTCAGCTCCTCCTGACGCTTTTCCTGCGCGGCCAGAGCCGATTGAACCCGCTGATCGAAAGCCTTGAGGCCGGCCCTGTATTCAGCCCACTGCGCCTTGGTCCGCAACGATTCCTGTTTGCGTTTCTGCAATTCGGCAAGTTTGGCCCGCGCCAGAAAAAACTCCCAGGCATCTGCATCGGCGGTCAGCACGGCCTGCTGCAAAAGGCGTTCCGCTTCTGTCCATTCTTTTTGTCGAAAATGTTTCAGCCCGACAACATAATATAGCCAGCATTTTTCGGTGTTACTGTACCATCCCTGAAGGGCGGATGATTCGTCGACCATACCTTCCAGCACCCGGGCCAGGTATCCCTGAAATTCAGCCGGGGACCGCCAGTCCAGATCGAGCAATTCCTGTCGATGCGAACTGGCTACCGGTTTGCCTGCGAGCCAGTCGATGATAAACAGCATCAGTCTGGCCACCTTGTTTTCGGCATTCAGGGACAGGTGTTGCGAAAAATAACGTGTGGCCCCTTCATTGTCACCATTACAAAAATGCAGCATTCCGGCAGCCATTACCAGAGAGGGCTGGAGGCTGCTTTTGACCGCCTTGTCCGCCAGTGTCATGGCATCGGCCCATTGTCCCTGCCTCGCGGTTTCATTAATTTTTTTCAGGGTGTCCGCCACAGTAAGATCAAGTACACCATTCCACTTGACCCGACCGGTCTTTAGATCATCGAGAAGAGCTACCGCCTTGTTGATGGGCAAAACCATACCCATGTTCCATACGGGGTTCATCATCTGGGGAAATTCGCGGCCCGAATCCAATGCAACGCCGTAAACAATACCGATCACGTTGCCGTGCGTGTCGATAATGGGACCACCGCTGTTGCCGGAATACAGGGAAGCGTCCACCTGAATAAAGTTCTCAAAGGACCTGCGCACATGACCTTTGGTTACACTGACATTGACACGTGTTTCCTG
The DNA here is from genome assembly GCA_030670715.1 of Deltaproteobacteria bacterium. Taxonomy (GTDB): domain Bacteria; phylum Desulfobacterota; class Desulfobacteria; order Desulfobacterales; family SG8-13; genus DAOVBC01. The sequence goes on from DAOVBC010000077.1 coordinate 6,132, forward strand.
GGCCCGCCTGCCAAGCGGAAAACCCAGGGTGATGATCCGTGCCAGCTTGAGAATATCCTCGGGGTTGCGGGTCGAATCCAGTGGGATCGGTTGACGCCCTTCGGGCACGCGATCTACTTTCAGTACCGCAAAATCATCCACGATTTGGGAAGCGGTCGGATGATTAGTGCTAAAGGCCGGTTTGCCGACACCTTCGATAGTCAGCCGCGGTGCTTTATCCGAACGGTAAGCATTCTCCACAAAATAAACATCGGTCAGTTCCGGATTTTCCATTACATGGGCCGCGCGATTGAACGCCCTGACACCTTCAAACCATAAATACATGCGATAACCGAAGCGGACCTCCATACCGCTCGCCCTTAACTGGTAAACAATCGCATAAAGATTCTGATCTTCCAGCCATGGACAGGCGACGTGGCGGCCGGTGAGCAGATACCCATCTCTGTCCACCAGAAAAGCGGTGCCTTCGGCCAGATTTTGATAGACACGATTATCATTCGCCTCAAGCCAGTATTCCACAAGTAAAAAAGCGATCGAGCCGGCGTATTGGTTGGCATAGCCCTCCAGGGTGGATGCTATATCCTCTTTTTCTTTACCCAGCTGAAACCAGGCAAAGGCGCCGGTTAATATTGCCAGAATAACAATGGCCGCCAGCAATCGGATCCTCTTTTGGAGTCCTTTGATCATTGGTACCGACGGCTGGCCGGTGGCCACGGAACGCTTCTTCATTGTTTTAATTTTTGCTTTGCGAATACGCGCCAACGATTTGGCCACATCGTCCATTGAGCGAGGACGCATATCCGGATCATCGGCCAGCATAACTTTTAACAGGATTTTGGTCTCTGAAGATAAATCCAGCTCTTCGGCTTTTGCGAGAAAATCAACCGTCTCAAGATCAGCCGAAAGCAGTTCGACGAATATCTTACCCAGGGACCAGATATCGCTTCTAAAATCCAGAGGTCGCTGATGGACGATATCCGGGTGAGTCTGCAGCAGGCGGTTTAGCATTGGGCCGGGACGATCCAGTTTAGGGTCAAAATATCTGGACAGTTTATAATCGATTTTTACTTCAAGCGCCCCGCTATGGTTTTTAATAACAATGATATCATTTAATATGAGATGGGGAATCAAATAGCCCCTGTGATGGAGAAGGGCCAGGGCGGATGCCATTTGATAGAAAAGATCGTACACGACCCTCCGGTCGCTTAAAAGACCCGAGGCCAGCAGTGAGCCCCAACTTTCGGTATTCAACCATTCACTGATCCGATACCACAAACCATCCTGGGACCTTCGGATGGCATGGTGCCTGACGAAACCTTTGGCCGGTAATTTCTTCAGTTCTTCCAGTTCCCGTTTGAGCCTCAGGGCCACCGCTTCATTGACACCGGATTGAGAGGTGAAAAGACGGATCATAACGAGTTCACCGGTCCTCTCCCGGATGGCCCGGCAGAGAAGGCTGGCATGACCCTCGTGAAGAATATCGACGATCCGGTAATCGTCAATGTACTTGCGGCCCTCTCCGATGGCCTTTCCACAGGCAGGGCAGACGCTAATTTCTTCAGCCACATGCTGGTCGCAGTTGGGGCAAAGTTTCATTATCTGATGCCATATTGAGGGTTTGCAATGGCCGGACCGCCGCGGATGCAGATGAGAAGGATAGTGGAATATTCTACTGAAGCCGATTTAGCCGATTCGATCTTCCAAATTCTTCTGAGAAATTTCGAACAACAGCGCCCAGGTCTTTAAATACAGATGAAGAAGCGGGGCCACAACGTTCAATGCGACACATTGAATATTTCTTTAGTTTTCAAACAATTATATATAATTATAAGAAAAAACAGATGGATATGTCAAGCCGGTTTGCAGAATAATTGTACGTGTTCACGGGGTGCGCTCCCCCGATTCACTCAGGTGGCTACGTGTCTGGTCATTTCAATGACTTAGCTGCGGGGGCATTCCTGCCCCCTCCACGGTCTCCCGCGAAAATCATGCCGGAGCCGCGGTCTCCCCCACTGCTAAGTCATTGAAATGACGAAGCCACTCCGCCAATATCGTTACTCGGGGAAACGTACCCCGTGAACACGTACGAATAATTTAGGGGCGATAGTCAAATATTGAAAAATTAACGCACCTGTTTAAATTTTTTCTTTACCGCACCACAGATCGGGCATTTATCCGGCGCTTCATCCTCGTTGACATACCCGCAGACCTGGCAGACATAATACTCGGTCACACGATCAGCGACCATATCGTTCAGGGCCTTTTTATAAAGATCGGCATGGGTGCTTTCTACATCACGGGCCAGAGAAAACACGGTTAACACGGCCTTGTTGCCTTCTGCGGCGGCCGCTTCAATCAGTTTGGGATATTCTTCCACATTTGCCTTGATTTCATTCTGAAAGGCGGTTTCAAGGTTTTCTTCGGTTGATCCGATCTTGCCACGCATCAGCATCAAGTAGCGGCGTGCGTGCACGGATTCGGCCTCGGCGACCGCCCGAAACAGGCGAGCTATCTGTGCATAGCCGTCCAAATCCGCTTTCTTGGCAAAGGT
>DAOVBC010000184.1 GCA_030670715.1 Deltaproteobacteria bacterium
GTATGCTATCCGCGCAACCCGCTGCACGGAACCGCCGTTTCGCGAAGGCCCGGTGAACCGGACGGGCCCGCCGAACATGCGCAGAAACAGATCAGAAAACTCATGGAAGGTTGCCCGGTCAGCTGGGAGCCGGTAATCAAATATGGTGACCCGGTTGACGAAATCATAAAATTCGCCCCCGACCGCAATGTCAGCCTGGTGGTTGCGGCCAGTTACGGTCTGTCCGGGTGGAAGCGTATTCTGCTGGGGACAGTCGTCGAGCAGCTCGCGCGGGCTTTGACCCGACCGCTCCTGGTGGTACGTTCCGGTAATGAACCCGATGCCGGTGATGCAGAGACAGAAACCCCGCTGAAAAATATTCTGATATGTTGTGATCTAGCGGAACCTTCCGATCCGTTATTCGGATATGCTCTCAAATTTGCCCATCAATTTGGATCAAGGATGCATTTTATTCATACTGTAGCAGCACCTCTGGACACAGAAATTGTTGATCCAACCGCCGGGCCATACGAAGAAGTCCAGCAGACCCTGCAGGATCAATTGCTCGAACGCCTGGTCGGCTCTTTACCGGAAAAATTGCGCACAATGCCCGACGTTATAACAGCCGTGATCCCGGGCATCGCCGGTGAAAAACTTACCGCATACGCGTTGGAAAACGATGTTGATCTGATTATCGTTGGCGTACGCCCCCGCACCACGTTTAAAAAACTGCTGATCGGATCGACTACAGAAACTCTGCTGCGGCAGGCGCCGTGTGAGGTTCTAACGGTGCCGCCCGTGGACGAAACTGCAGCCGTCTCCGGGCAAAAGGATATCGACCATAAAGACCGGAAAACCGGTATCGTACGAGATCACAGGTATTTGAATCACCTGACCGCAGACGGCCACCCGGAAAGCCGGCAAAGGCTGGAAGCGATCTACCGCATGCTGGACGGAGCGGATATGAGCGATCGCTTTACCGAGATACCGCCCCGTAAAGCTGAAACTGACGAGCTTCTGCTGGTGCATACCCCGGAGCATCTTTCTAAGATCACGGCCACACAGGAGCGAGAGCATTATGCCCTGACACCCGACACGCATACCTCGCCCGGCTCTTTTGAGGCCGCCAGTCTTGCGGTGGGCGGTATCATCGAGGCTGTTTCAATGGTTGCCACAGGCCAACTCTCCAATGCCTTTGCGCTGGTGCGCCCCCCGGGACACCACGCCGAAAAAAGCCGTGCTATGGGGTACTGCCTGTTCAACAATGTTGCCCTGGCAGCGATGTATGCCCGCAAGGTGCTGGGGATGAGCCGTATTCTCATTGTGGACTGGGATGTTCATCACGGCAACGGCACGCAACATATTTTTGAGCAGGACGACACGGTTTTGTTTTTTTCCATTCACCAGTATCCGCACTTTCCCGGCACCGGGGTTTACACGGAAGCCGGTATCGGTCAGGGAGAAGGGTTTACCGTAAACGTACCGATCTCCAAGAGATACGGGGACGGTGAGTATGTGGCCATTTTTGAGTTTCTTCTGCGTCCGCTGGCGCTTGAGTTCCATCCCGAGCTCATTATCGTATCGGCCGGATTTGACATCCACACCTCGGACCCCCTTGGCAGTATGCGGGTCACCGCTCGCGGTTTTGCGGGGCTAACCCGAAGCCTTATGGAAACAGCGGAGGCCTGCTGTGACGGCAAGTTGGTATTCGCCCTGGAGGGAGGGTATAATCGCAAAACAATCGGGGATACGCTAAGAGCAGTATTGAATGAACTCTCGGGAACCACTTGCTGTGATATTTCAAAAATCGTCGCGCAGGCAAAACGCAAAAAGCTCGCATATGCCCTCAAGCGAAGTGTTAAGGTCCATCGGCAATATTGGAAATGTTTATCCGAACCGTATGAAGTTAAATGTTCGAGTTATAAGATCCGAGTTTAATGATATTTCAGTGCTCATTTGGCAACCTGATTCACCGCAGAGTCGCGGAGGGCGCAGAGAGAATATATCTTTTTCATTTTCCGCTGAGACGACCCGCTTGATCGGGATGACCGATCTTTCTTATGAATTAAAGGACGGCCTCCGGCAAATGAAACACATCACGCCTTCGGCAATAGTAGGATAACTTGACCCTTCCTTGAAGGGCTTGAGTATATTCCTTTTCGCCTTTGTTTACATCCCGCCGCACTTTGGCGGGGCTAGCGAAAAGGAATATGAACCTATGCGAACTCTGCGCCTCTAATGAGCACAGCGAGTGGGCGGTGATACCAACCTCCCGACCAAGTACATGCCAAGCAGGTATGCCTTATGAACAAGATTAAAATCATGGAAGCTTCGGTGCGCAAATGGGAGCGCATCATTGCGGGTAAAAGCTCGGATGGGGGTGTAATCGATTGTCCGCCGTGCAGAATATACTACATGCTGTTCTGTATCGGCTGCCCGATTGCCGAATACACCGGCAAAAAGTTCTGCCGGGGATCACCCTATGGCGGGTGGTACTGGCACCAGAATGATGATCACGGCTATTTGAGAAAAAAAGTGTTTTGTCCCGAATGCCTGGAGCACGCTACTGCCATGCGTGATTTTATGATAGAGATCGTCGAGCACCTGAAGGCGAAAAAAGCAGAAAAGGACGAAGACAAACGACAGTGAGCGTTCACTTAAGTGGAATATCTGCGGCGGCACTGGCGGCGGCAGAGCTCATGACAATTTGCCTGGCCGGATTTACGGTTTTTCGCAGGTGGCGCTACACCTTTTCCGAATCATGCGCCTGCACCCTAGTAACGGTGCTGATGGTTCTATCCTGCCTGTTTCAGCTTGCCTTTATAGCCGGTGTCCCGGCCGTTTCAATTGCCGCCGAAGTGCTGCTTTGTGGGCTGGCAATCATCACCATTTTTCGCAATGCAATAATTCTTCGGCAGGAACTGGCGACCGTTCTCCGCTTTTTCACAACACATCCTGTTTTCAGCGCAACCACCGGCATCGTCTGGTGCTATCTTATATTACTGGCTTTTTTCATACCGCCGCAATCGATCCACTGGCACAATCTCAGTCAGGTGCTGCTCTTTCAGCAGCAGGGAGCATTCTTCCCTTCCCTGGCCGCAGGTTCTTTCACAAATCCGGAACAGACCCTGAGTCCGGTGAACATCACGATCCTTGCTCACTTGTTTCTACGGAGTCATACCGATTTCGGCATCGGACTGATCGGTTTTATGGCTTATTTATCCATCGGTTTTTCCACCTATGCTCTCTCGCGGCGTTATGCCTGGCCGCCTACGGCGTTTACTGTTACCGTTCTGGTGATGAGCATGCCGCGACTCGTTTACCTGTCAACCACTCCCGGGTACGAAATTCTCCCCGCCGCCGTGGCGCTTTTTTGCCTGGTCAGCATTTATCGTGCGGTTGAATCACCGAATGTGTGGGACCTCTGCTTTCTGGCCCTGGGACTCCTTTTCATGATATCGGGCCCGGCAGTGAGTCTGGCATTTCCGGCAATCCTGGTTCCGCTGTCTTGTTTGCTGCTCTTTCGCCGCCACGGTTTTACTATCTGGTGGAAATTAATCGCAAAGCACCGCAGGATAGTTCTTCTTGCACTGGTGCCTGCGCTGGTGTTCTCTCAAAGCTGGCTCTTTCTTTATAATCGTATTTACCAGGGCGACTGGATCAACCACACCGGGCTCTCCTCCGTTGCGCTTAATCCGGACGGTATTCAGGGTGCGGTGGCAAATTTTTTTCGCTATATTCTTGAGAGTGCCCACTTTACCCGGCCGGTGGATTTACTGTGTCGCTGGGCGGCAGGGTTCTCAATTACTAATTTATGGCAATCGATATATGGCGCTTTGATCTCACCGGTATTTGATAACCTGGGTGCGGTTGTCCCTTTTCAGATTTCCTGGATACCCGATGAAAGACTGTCGTGGTTCGGTCCCTTCGGTTTCCTGCTGGTTCTTCCGGCTGTTGTAATCGCCCTCGTTCGCGCCCCCCGGCGCCTCAAAGCGATCGCCATATCCCTTTTGGGATACTTTTTCCTGATCACGCTAATTCTTGCCTGGACACCTGAAAATGTTCGATTTTTCACTATTTTTTATGTCTGCGGCGGATTCTGCATTGCGTTTTTTCTTCCACCCTGGCGGATTTCGCAAAGAAGCAGGCAGGGTCTGCAAATTGCCGGAGCGCTGCTGCTGCTCTACGCCGGGGTCTGCAATTACATGAAACCTGCCGTCGGGTTCCGATCCGTTTTTTCGCCAACAGGTGCAATCGCTGCCGGAAGTAAAACCGAACCTGAATTAAAGGGGGTCGACTGGAAGCAACTTCTGGCCGGAAGCATCTGGGTTCGAAGTGGTTGGGGACGCGATCGACTCGGACCGTCAAGAAAACTGTTTGTTGATAACCGGGTAGAGAGGATTTCGGCTTTGATACCGGAGGACGCCAAACTGCGAATTATTTTTAAAGACAAAGTAAGCGCATATCCTTTCCTGCTTGCGTTTCCGAAAGCCGAATGTGTTTCGGTTGCAAACTTAGATTTCGACCTTTTGAAAAGCAAGGATACTGTCAGTCCGGTTTATCTGCTGTTTGTTGATCTGAACCCACCGGACCTGCCTGAACTTTCTACTGCCAAAGTAATCCGGCGGACAACGTCTGAAGCGCTGTTGCCGGGTGGGGTTCTGCTTCAAATACCTTGACTGCCTCTAGTGTTTTGTATGCGTTCTCAGGTTCAGGGTTCATCGCTTAAGCTTGTCTGCCTCAGGCAGGATTTTCCTGCCTCGATATCCCCACCTTCTATTCTCAAGCCTTTCCGTTCAAAGATTCAACGTTCTGCGTGCTGCGTTGAAAATAGTGGACCACGACATGTTGTGTCTACCGATTTTATTTTCAGATAAGAATTACATCCTGAATATCGCTGCTAATTTTGGGCAGGATTGAGGTAAGTGACGTGGCAAGGCTACTACAGATACGGTATGGCTATCGGTGGTTTTGAAGGGTGCTAAAAACCTGTGATATGAGGGAGATATCACAGGTTTTAGAACCGCTCAGGAATTTGTGGTAGATCGCAGCAAGCACGCGGTCACGCAATTGAATTATACGTTGGAGTTATGTGTAACGCCTCGGATAACCGGCAGTCATAAGGGTGTGCCCAATAGAGCCACTCTTTTGACTTACCGAGTTATTGCGATTATGTGGCATTAGTCATGCGGAGTGAGTTCCGCGCCCTTTGGAGTGATTTCTGATACCCGATGTGGGAATTTCTCGATCATTTTCATGTGTTTTCGCAAGGTAATTTGAACTGGCGTCACCGCGAAGAGCCCCGGGTAAAGCTGACCATACTTCTCTCCGGGGTCGCGCATCACGTTGTAGAAATCCATGCCCGGCAGCCCACCGTGGCCCTCCGTGATATGGACCTTGAAGTCCTCATAGCGAATCGCACCAAGG
>DAOVBC010000191.1 GCA_030670715.1 Deltaproteobacteria bacterium
ATAAACGGTGCAGCCACAATCCCCAGGATGACATAATCCGAAGCGGAGGTGACAAATTGAACTTCCGGCAGTTTGAGCCTGCGAACCAGAAAAAAAATGCAGCCGCCGATTACAATCACTGCCATAACATCGGCTATCCCGTCCGGCAGTGACCACCAGCTGATATTCCAGGCTTCTTCCCACAGGATGATATGGGACAGGAGGAAAACCGGTGTGGCGATCAGACAGATGTGAAATGCGAAAGTGACGATGGTCAGCACCGGGTGCCTGCGCCAGTTTACGGTGGCAAACGGGGTGATCCAATGCAGAATCGAGCGCAGGCTGTACTTCCAGCTCATATAGGTGAAGATGAACTTTTCCTTTTTATTGACCAGCAGGATCAGATTGATCAGTTTGTAGAGGCAGCCGCTAAAAAAAAGGATAAATGCCAGCCAGGCCAGTGGACCGCTTACGAAATTATAGATATCATGCATTTTCCACCCCCCTTTAACCTGCAAAGTCAGTTACGGGTATCACGCGGCGATAATACGTGCCGTCTTCAACAGATCTCAGCAGCAGCTTCCGACTGTCCGGGCTGAATACGGGATCCCAGACTGCATCACATTCACCGGACCACAGGCGGTCATTGACGGTGATGGTATATTTGCCTTTTTTTTCTACTTTAGCCGCCAGATATTGATTATCGGGACTGAAAACCGGCTGCCAGGCCATATCAAATGTATTGTTCCATGTCCGGCCGTCGGCTGCAATCTTCCATGTTTCTCCTTCTTTGGCGAGGGCCGCTATTCTGCTGCCGTCCGGACTGAAAACCATGTCGGTGACAAGATCGGCAAAGGTAACCGACCAGGGGACGCCGTCCACCGCCACCGTCCATCTGCCGTATTTCGGAGCAACGATGGCAGCCAGCTTCTCCCCGTCGGCACTGAACATCTGCCGCCAGAGCTGAACAAATTGGCGATCCCACATCAGATCACCGTCCTCGGCCAGTGTCCACTTGCCCGCCACCCTGACCGGAGCGATAACAGATTTTTTTTTCGGATGGAATACCGGTTCCCAGACGCTGGGAAAGGATTTTTCCCAGGCCTTGCCGTTGACGGCAATAGTATATTCATAAAGGTTGAGTCGTACCTCAGCCGCCAGGTTATTGCCATCCTGGCTGATGGCCAAATTCCACACGTTGACGAATTTCGTGTCCCAGGCCTTTCCATCCAGAGCTGCGGTAAATGTTCCTTCCTGGAATTTATGGATTTGACCCGAATCACATTTTTCCACCTGAACCGCCGCCGCGGTTTTGGTGCCGTCCGGGCTCATGGCAAAATAGGTCATGTTGGAAAATTTCTCCTCCCAGAGAATGCCGTTTAGCGCCATGCAGTACATCATGTCGTTCTGCACGGCCACGGCAATATTTTTTCCGTCCGTGCTGAACAGCGTATTCCAGACATAGCCGAACTTGTCTTCCCAGGGAGTTCCATCCACGGCCACCGTCCATTCGCCCATCTCCGATACGAGGGCGCTCAGCCGCCCGTCCGGAGAAAACCGGAGATACCAGATCTTGTCGAAAACGGTTTCCCAGGTTTGGCCGTTGACGCAGACGTTGAATTCGCCCTCGTCAATGTTGACAATTGCTGCGATCTTCTCGCCATCCGGACTGGCATGGGGTTCTTCGACCCATCGGAACTTTTCCTTCCAGTCGCCGAAAGCGATACTCTTCTCGCCGGGTTCCCAGTCCCAGTGGTTCGCATCGACCATATGGCCTCCTTTATTCGCCTGTGCCTTATTGATACCCAATTCTCCCAAATTAAATTTAATTCTATACCGGATCAAATATAAAATTGCAACCTGTGCCGCAGGATAGGTATTGCAGCTTGATTTTCATCCTTTTCTTATTTAGTATTAATTTTTTATACGTTCTGCTCACTCCGGATTTGTTTGTCGCAATAATTCAATTGTTATCTGTTAGTCAACTGGAGGCAGGTTATGAATATCGCAGTCGTCGGCGGAGGCAAACGATGTAAAAGGTTGATGGAGGTTATTGAACGTCACCGGTTTAAGGAAATCCATCCGCGTGTGATCGCCGTTGCCGATTTGAAAGACGATGCGCCCGGACTGAAGAAGGCCAAAAAACAAGGCCTGCTTGTTTTCACCGACTACAACGAATATTTCAGCAGGGACGACATCGATCTCATTATCGAATTAACCGGCAGTATGGATATCTATAATGATATCCTGAGCAAAAAGAGTCCGAACGTTAGGGCCATATCCACCCGCACCGCACAGCTCTTCTGGGAAATATCCAGGGTTTCAACCAGGCAGAAAAAATGCAGTCAGGAACTCCAGGAAACCCGCGCCATGTATCATACGGTGCTCAATGAGTTGATACATGAAGACGTCATGGTCATCGCTTACGATTACCGGATCGTCGAAGTGAACGACAGCATACTGCAGAAACTGGGGCGCACGCGGGAGGAAGTCATCGGTCGGCACTGCTATGAGATTACCCATCGTCGGGACATGCCCTGTTCCGGTGAACATCATCCCTGCCCGCTGATTGAGACCATGAAAACCGAAAAACCGTCACAGACCACTCATATCCATCATGACAGGGACAATCGCGAAATCTATTATTCGATTTCAACCTATCCGTTGATTGAAGATGGTGACGTCATCGGTGCCATCGAAATTTCCAGAGACATCACCAAAGACATCAATATTCAGAAGGTAATGATGCAGCAAGAGAAACTGGCTTCCATCGGGCGCCTGTCGGCCGGCGTGGCCCACGAGATCAACAACCCCCTGACAACGATCTTAACCACCGCCATGCTGATCCAGGAGGATATCGATCAGGATGATCCGATGTACACGGAGCTGGAAACCATTTCCAATGAAGCGCTGCGCTGTCGTAAAATCGTTTCCAGCCTGCTGGATTTCGCCCGGCAGAAAAAACCGAAAAAAGAAAATAATGAAATCAATCAGATCGTTAAAGATACTATTGTCCTGATCAACAAGCAGGCCGCATTCCGCGACATCACCCTTGAGCAGGAACTGGCCGGCGATCTGCCCGTGGTCCTGGCTGACAAAGGGCAAATTCAGCAGGCGCTGATCAATCTGGTGTTAAACGCTATCGAAGCAACCGGATCCGGCGGGAAAGTGTCTTTCACAACCCGTTATATTCCGAAGGACAAACGGATAGAGATTGCGATCAGCGATAGCGGCTCAGGGATACCGGTCGATATCATTGATAAAGTTGTCGATCCTTTTTTCACCACCAAGGAAGACGGCAACGGCCTGGGTCTGGCCATCACCCACGGAATCATCGAGCAGCACGGTGGCTCGCTGGACGTAACGAGCGAGGTCGGGCAGGGGTCGTGCTTTACCATCCGACTTCCAGTTGATTCAGGAGAGCAGAATGCCGACTGATCTCGACGCCGGTCATAAACGTCCCCGAATTTTGATCGTAGATGATGAGGAGAAGATCTGTCGCAACTGCGTCAAGATTTTATCGAAACTGGAATATAAGGTCGAATACGCTTTAAACGGCTATGACGCATTAGAAAAGCTGGATGCCGAACCTTGTGACCTGGTGATTACGGATTTAAAGATGAGCAGCCTGGGTGGTATGGAAGTTCTGCGCCGCGTAAAAGAGACCTATCCCGATATCGTTGTCATTGTCATTACCGGATACTCCACCGTTTCTTCGGCGGTTGAGGTGATGAAAATGGGGGCTTTCGATTACCTTCCCAAACCCTTCACCCCCCACGAACTGCGTGCGGTTGTGCTTCAGGCATTGGCCGAGAGCCAGGTTCGGCACCAGAATCGGGAGCTGAAAAGCCGCAACCAAAAAAAGAAAAAATCCATTTCGCATCAACTGGTGGGATCCAGCCCCAAAATAAACAAGGTTATCACCATGGTGGAAAAAGTAGCGCCCACCGATTCAACCGTGTTGGTTTACGGGGAGAGCGGAACCGGCAAGGAACTGATCGCCCGGGCGGTGCATGCCAACAGCAACCGCAAAGACAGCGTTTTTTTTGCAGTGGACTGCGGGACCCTGACGGGAAATCTTCTGGAGAGCAAGCTTTTCGGACACGTTAAAGGCGCTTTCACCGGCGCCCATCAGGATAAAGAGGGGATTTTCAAACTGGCCGACGGCGGTACCGTTTTTCTGGATGAGATCAGCAACATCGGCCTTGACGTACAGGGCAAACTGCTCCGGGTTTTAGAAACACGTGAATTTTTATCGCTGGGCGGCACATCCGTGCAGAAGGTGGACATTCGCCTGATACTTGCCACCAATCAGAACCTTCAGGAGATGGTGGAAAATAGAACTTTTCGAGAAGATTTTTATTACCGTATTTACGTCTATCCCATCATCATGCCGCCGCTGAGGGAAAGAAAAATGGATATCCTGCCGATCGCCTACCACTTCCTGCAGCAGTTCAGCCGGAAGATTGATAAAAATATCACCGGCTTTGATGACCGGGCGGTGGGGCGGCTGACCGCATATGAATGGCCGGGGAACGTCCGGCAGCTTCGCAATGTTGTCGAAAGAGCGGTGATTCTCTGCGATGACGATCAAGTGACCCTGGATGAACTTCCACTGTTCAGCGACATCAGCGACATCGAGCAACTGATCGAACACGTACCGGCCACCAATGAAGAGCTGAAAAAAATCAAAAAGGAAATCCGTCAAAAAGCCGTCAGCAAGGTGGAAAAAAATTTCATCCGCAGTGCCCTTGCCCGAAACGACTGGAACGTGACCCGGGCTGCCAGGGAAACCGGTCTGCAAAGAACCAATTTCCAAAATATGATGAAAAAACACGGCATCACACTTCCACGCCGCACCTCACCGCGTTAAAAAACCCTTCTCCGTAAAACCCCTCTATATAGGCATTTCATATCCCTACACTAAAAAACCTTTAATAATCTTGTATTTTATTGTTGACCTCATTTGTCATTTTTAATAAAGGCATTTTATATTAAGGGTCATTTTCATGTAAACAATTAAAAGGAGGGGGGAACAGATGACAAAAGCAGAGTTGATTGAAAAAATGGCTAAGGACGCAGGAATTTCTAAGGTTGCAGCTGGCGCTGCTTTGGCTTCTTTCACCGACGGTGTTACAAAGTCGCTGAAGAAAAAAAATGGTAAGATCACGCTAGTCGGTTTCGGCACTTTTAAAAAGGTGTACCGGAAAACTCGCAAAGGACGCAATCCGCAGACAGGGGAGATAATCAAGATTAAAGGAAAAAATGTTGTAAAGTTTAAGGCCAGCAAAAACCTTATTTAAAAAATATAGGTATAGCGATAATGGATTATCGGGGCAGTCAATCATGT
>DAOVBC010000035.1 GCA_030670715.1 Deltaproteobacteria bacterium
GGCCTTTGCACACGAACCTGCGAGCGGATCGGTGCCAGTGCCATCAGCCTGACCGGGCGCGGAGTAGACATGCAGGTCGATACCCCTTACGGACTCAATACGGATGCCTGTTTCGCCTGCGGTGCCTGCGCCTTTGTTTGCCCCACCGGGCACATCACCCTTGAAAAGGTCAATAAAGAGCACACCAAAATCGAAGCACAACCGATTCCTTCTGAATATGAAATGGGGCTTGCGGGCCGCAAACCGGTATACGTGCCTTATGCTCAGGCGGTGCCCAGCACACCGGTCATTGATCGTGACACCTGTATCCATTTTAAGACCGGCCAGTGCAAGATATGCACCGCGTTCTGCGGTGTGGATGCCATCGACCACACCATGGAAGATGAGACCATTGAACTCGATGTCGGTTCCATCATTCTGGCACCCGGATTTGAACCCTTTGATCCGTCGAAGTTTGACACTTACAATTATGCCAAACATTCCAACGTCATCACTTCCATGGAAATGGAACGAATCCTGTCCGCCTCAGGGCCCACCGGCGGGCATCTGGTCCGGCCCTCCGACCATAAGCAGCCGAAAAAGATTGCCTGGTTCCAGTGCATCGGGTCCAGGGATTTGAATCGCTGTGACAATTCATTTTGTTCCTCGGTGTGTTGCATGTACGCAATTAAGGAAGCGGTCATTGCCAAAGAGCACGCCGGCGATGACCTGGACTGTGCCATATTCTATATGGACATGCGGACCCACGGCAAAGACTTTGAGCGGTTTTACGACAGGGCCCGGGACAAAGAGGGGGTGCGTTTTATCCGCAGCCGTGTTCATACCATAGACCCGGTTCCCGACAGCGGTGACCTGGAGCTACGTTACGTGACCGAAAGTGGTGAGCTGGTCAATGAAACGTTCGACATGATCGTTCTTTCCATCGGCCTGCAGATTTCTCCTGAGGTTGTTGAACTGGCAAATAAACTGGGGATCGAGCTGACAGAAGGTAACTTTTGCAAAACGTCCTCTTTTGAGCCGGTTGCCACATCAGCGGAAGGTGTTTTCGTCTGCGGCGCCTTTCAGGGTCCCAAAGATATTCCCCAAGCGGTTATCGATTCGAGCGCCGCCGCCTCGGCTGCCGGCGAGATCCTTGTATCCGCCCGTGACACGGCTACTAAAACCAAAGAGGTTATTCCCGAAACCAATGTCACCGGCGATCGTCCGCGGATTGGCGTGTTTGTCTGTCGCTGCGGGATCAACATTGCCGGTGTGGTCGATGTTCCGGGGGTTAGAGATTACGCGGCCACAATGCCGTATGTCGAATATGTATCCGACAATCTCTACTCATGCTCCCAGGATTCCCTGGAGGTCATGGCCGCGATTATTAAAAAGGAAAAGCTGAACCGGGTGGTGGTGGCCGCCTGCACCCCGAAAACCCATGAGCCGCTGTTCCAGGAAACGCTGATTAATGCCGGATTGAACAAATACCTGTTTGAAATGGTCAACATCCGCAACCAGGATTCATGGGTCCACAAGAACAATCCGGATCTTGCCACCCAAAAAGCCAAGGATCTGGTGCGCATGGGGGTTTCCAAGGTGGGCCTCATGGAACCGCTGGCCGAAGCCGAACTCGAAATCAATCCGACCGGCATGGTTATCGGCGGCGGGATCGCCGGTATGACGGCCGCCCGCAGCCTTGCCCGTCAGGGATATGAAACCCACATCATCGAAAAGAGCTCGCGACTGGGCGGTCAGGCCCTGGATCTATTTCGGACCGCCCAGGGGGAGGATGTACAGCAGAAACTGGCCGCGCTGATTGAAGCGGTTCAAAAAGAAGAGAATATCCATGTTCACCTGGATACGACAATCAGCATGGTGGACGGCTTTGTCGGGAATTTCGAGTCGACGCTGTCTTCAAACGGAAAAGAAGAAACACTGAAATACGGCGTTGTAATCCTGGCTACCGGGGCCACACCCTTTAAACCGGATGAATACAGTTACGGTAAGGACCCCCGTATCCTGACGAGTCTTGAGCTGGATCGTAAATTCATGGACAACGATTCCTCGTTGGACAGCGCTGAAACAGCCGTTTTTATCCAGTGTGTCGGCTCCAGAGAACCCGAAAGACCTTATTGTTCCAGGGTCTGCTGCACCCATTCCATTGATAATGCACTGGAACTGAAGCGTCGTAATCCGCAGATGTCGGTTTTTGTTCTTTACCGCGATATCCGGACCTACGGAGAGCGGGAATACGTGTATAAAGAGGCCCGGGATGCCGGCGTTATTTTCGTACGCTATTCTCTCGATAACAAGCCAAAGGTCCGGGTGACGGCCGATAAAATCGAGGTTGAGGTCATCGACCACGTTCTGGGTCGACCCGTTAAGATTGAAGCGGACCTGCTGACCCTGGCTTCTGCGGTAATACCGGCCGGCAATGGACAACTGGCCCAGTTTTTTAAAGTTCCGGTGAACGATGACGGGTTTTTCGTAGAGAAACACGCCAAACTCGGTCCGGTTGAATTTGCAACCGACGGCGTCTTCCTTTGCGGCCTGGCGCATTACCCCAAACCGATTGACGAGTCGATTGCCCAGGGCCGGGCGGCAGCATCCCGGGCGTTGACGCTGCTGGCCCAAAAAACGATTCATACCAGCGGCAATGTTGCCCAGACCAATCCGATGGATTGCAGCAGCTGCGGAGTCTGCATTGCCATCTGTCCCTATTCGGCACCATCTTTTACCGAGGAAGGACCGAACACGGATAAAGCGGAAATTAACCCGGTCCTTTGTAAAGGATGCGGCCTGTGTGTGGCGTCCTGCCGCTCGGGTGCCATCAACCTGAAGGGATTTGACAACGATCAGATCTTCGCGCAGATATTTTCGCTGCATGAAGCGGCGGGATAGAACTCGATACTCGATATACGATATTGGATAAACGATACAGGGATCAGGTTAGGGGATGTGCGGTTTTGTATGAGAACCGCATAGATTCCCGCTGGTGTTGCAATTTGATTGCCGGCATCGAAAAAACAGTGTCTGGTTAAAAGGAGAGTTTTAGAATGTCCGAATGGGAACCGAAAATTTTTGCTTTTTTGTGCAACTGGTGCAGCTATGGCGCTGCCGACCTGGCAGGGGTTAGCCGGATGGAATATCCGCCGAACATACGGGTGATCCGTATTCCCTGCACGGGGCGAATGAGTCCCAAGTTTTTCCTGGCGGCGCTGCGGGAAGGTGCAGACGGTGTCTGGGTGTCCGGGTGACATCCCGGCGAATGCCATTACCTGGAAGGTAATTACTACGCACGCAGGAAGTTTGACCTTTTTCACAAACTAATGGAGCACATGGGGATCGAACCCGGTCGCATCCAGTTCTCATGGGTCTCCTCGGCCGAGTCGACAAAATTCGTCGACGTGGTCAACGAGGTCACCGCGACAGTAAAGAAACTGGGGCCGAGTAATAATTTTGTAAAAACAAAGGTTAAGGTAGCTTAACATGGTGGCGTATACTGATAAAATAAAAGAAATATCCAGACGTCTCTTAAAGGAGTGCCAGGTGGAGATGGTTATCGGCTTTCGCAAGGGAACCCTGCCGATGATGAATGAACCCTGCTTCGTCAAGAATCCCGAAGACGTGGATCAGCTGGTCTGGGACAGCAATTGCGGAATCAATCTTGCGAATTATTTAACCAATCGCGGTGAAAAAATCGGGATCATCGCCAAAGGTTGTGATTCCCGTAATATTGTCACCCACATTATTGAGAACAAGATCAAAAGAGAACAGCTGGTCATCATCGGTGTACCCTGCGACGGGATGATCGACAGACGCAGGATCATCCGTATGTATTCCGAAGAAATTCTGGAGGTTGAGGAAACCGGCGGCAAAATCATCGTTAAAGGCGCCGATTTTGAAGATACCCTGAAAAAAGCGGATGTACTTCAGCAAAACTGTGCGGTCTGCATTCACCGCAATCCGGTGATTCACGATGAACTGGTCGCCGATCCGGTCGCAGAACAAAAAGATGTGGACCGCTATGCGGATATCCGCGAGATTGAAGCGATGGATCCGGAGCAAAAATGGGATTATTTTGAGAACCTGCTATCGGCCTGTATCCGGTGCTATGCCTGCCGCAATGCCTGCCCGCTGTGTTACTGCCCCACCTGCTTTGTAGACGAATCCCGACCCCAGTGGGTGGGGAAAAGCCAGAACCCCATGGACGTGCGGACATTTCATTTTTTGCGGGCCTTTCACTGCGCCGGACGCTGCACGGACTGCGGCGCCTGCGAACGCGCATGTCCGGTGGGCATCAACATGCGCGTTTTTACCAAGAAACTGGAAAAAGACAGTTTCGAGCAGTTCGGGTGGGAAGCCGGTCTGTCCCTGGATGAAAGGCCGCCGCTGGATACTTATAAACCCGGGGATCCTGATGATTTTATTAAATAAATTTAGTGTTTGGCACTTTAATTATGGAATTGGTGCTTTCAAGTAGAAATTTTTCATAGTGTCTAAGTGTAAAGTGACTAAAGTGAGCTAAAGTGACTAAAGTTGTGGAATTCTATCAATTTTATATAAAAAGATAGAGCGAAGCGACACCTTAACTTTAGGCACTTAAAACTTTAGTTCACTTGTAACTTATCCGGTTTATCCAAGTTGGGTGTTTGGCATTTAAGATTGGCAGAAGAGGTTCCATGGAAGGTTAATTGTGGAGGTATCACACCCACTGATATACTTATAAATTAGATACTTGATGCTGGATACTGGATACTCGATTTAAAAAGGAGGTTATCTGATTCTTATCCAGCATCGGGGATCCAGTATCCTGTATCGATATGACGCTGACATTTTGATTGAATCTTATTGTGATGTCATGGCAGGTTCCAGCCTGGCTGGATGAAAAGATTAAGGGATAGATATGAAAATTGTAAAAATCGACAAGACAGACTGGTCTGCCGGCTTGCAGCGATCGAGAGAATCTTATCGACTCGTTGGACCCATAAAAGGTGAAAACGATGATTTCGCCGGTATTCGAGAACTCGGTGAGGGCGAGGAGCCGGATCTGACGGCAACCGATACCGTACTTTCGCCCAAATCGATTGTCTATCCGCAGTCGGAAATTATGTTCGAGTACACCACCGACAAAGACAGCCCGGATGCTAATCTGCTGATTCGTCCGGAGAAGAATTATTCGCCCTGCGCGGTCGTCGGGATTCGGCCTTATGATGCTGCTGCATTTTTGCTGGTCAGGAAAAATTTCGACACACCCGAGTACAGAGATCCATACTGGTGCGATGCCTATGAAGCCAGCACGTTCATCGGGTTGGCTGTCAATCGCCCGGACAGCACCGACTTCAGTACCAGTACCGGCAGCGGTCCTTTCTCGGAAAAAGGCTTGGATGCCTTGCTGGTCGATACGGGTGATCATTACCTGGCAAAACTTATCACCGAGAAAGGTGAGGCGTATGTAAAAGCAGCCGGCTGGAAGACGGAAGCAGACCCCGACACGGCACTGAAACAGATCGAAGAAATGAAAGCGGTCGCCGAAGCTCGGATTTCATCGGCTGTCGCCTTTGAAAATATCCGAAAAAAAACGATCCTGGAGCTCTATGAGGCGGATTTCTGGGAGGATATCGCCTTTTCGTGCATCAATTGCGGTACCTGCACCTATCTATGTCCCACCTGCTGGTGCTTTGATATCCAGGATGAAAACCGCGGAACAAACGGAATCCGTTATAAAAATTGGGACAGCTGCATGTACCCGCTTTTTTCCCTTCACGGTTCCGGTCACAACCCCAGGGGGACAAAGGTGATGCGCGTCCGTCAGCGCTTTATGCACAAGTTAAAATATTTTCTGGACAAATACGATGACGGGATCATGTGTGTCGGCTGTGGCCGTTGTGTTCGCTCGTGTCCCGTGAATATTGATATACGCCGGGTCTGCGACATCATGAACAGTTACGGTACTGTCGAGAATGCCTGTACGGTGTAGTGTATAGTGATTGATAACGGAGGTAAAAGGTGCAAAATCCATATCAGCCCTATCCGGTTCGCATCGATGAAGTGATTGATGCGGTGGAGGATAAGAGCCTGAAAACGTTCAGGTTTGTTTTTTTAAATCCTGAAGATGAAGAAAAATTTTCCTATCGAGCCGGGCAGTTTGCCGAGCTTTCCGTCACCGGTCAGGGGGAGATCCCCATCGGTATCGCCTCATCACCGACCGAAAAAGGCTTCATCATGTTCACCGTATTTAAAGTGGGCAAGGTAACCTCTTACCTTCACAACATGAAGGCCGGCGATATCATGGGCGTTCGGGGCCCGATGGGCAACTGGTATCCGTGGGATAGCCTTGAAGGTAAAAACATCGTGATTATCGGCGGCGGCTTTGCATTTACCACTCTGCGGTCTTCCATCGTTTACATGCTGGATTCGGCCAACCGTTCGAAGTTTAAAGATATTCACGTGATCTACGGCGCCCGGATGCCCGGTTTGCTCCTTTACCGGGATGAGCTTTACGAGTGGGAAAAACGCGACGATATCCACATGCATATTACTGTGGACGGTACCGACGATCCCGACTGGAAGTACAATGTCGGCTTTGTCCCGACCATTACCGAACAAAAGGCGCCGTCTGCCGATGCCGATACCTGCGCCATCGTCTGCGGCCCACCGATCATGATAAAATTTACACTGCCTGTTCTGGAAAATCTCGGCTATTCACATGATCAGATCATCATGTCTCTTGAAAATCGCATGAAATGCGGAATCGGGATGTGCGGCAGATGCAATATCGGCAAAGAGTTTGTCTGCAAGGACGGACCGGTGTTCACCATGGATCAATTGAGTCAGACACCGCGGGAATACTAATACGTGAAACTTTTCCGGTTTATCCGGGTCAGGATATTAAAAGCGAATTCTATTTTTCGTGTTGACATCGAAGAATCAATAAGTTAAGAAAGCATTTTTAAACATCTTAATCGGCGTATAGGCGGTAAGCCAGAAGAATAATTATATTTTGTAAAAGGAGGATTTTGTATGCCAACAGTTGAATTCATGGGGAAAAATTTTACCGTGGACGAAGACGGGTTCATCGATTCTTATGAAAACTGGTGTGATGAATGGGTTCAGTGGGTAAAGAAGGAAGAGGGCATCGAGGAGCTCAACGAAGAGCATCAGAAAGTTATCAAGGTGCTGCGTGAGTACTATGAAAAGAACGGGATTGCACCGATGGTTAGAGTTCTCTCCAAGGTTACCGGTTTCAAGCTGAAACACATTTACGAATTGTTCCCTTCAGGACCGGGTAAGGGAGCTTGTAAGATGGCCGGTCTTCCCAAACCGACCGGTTGTGTCTAATCCGGCATAGCCGTGAAAAAAGATTTCGAATAAAAAAAGGCCCTGTGTGCCATGCAGGGCCTTTTTTTATGAAAAATTCAGGCTGAAATGAGGGTGTCATGATCCTAAAAGTCAAGACGAAATCCAGGACGGAATTTGTTGATATCACGTCGGAAGTTCAGAATGCGGTTCGGTCCTCGGATATTGCGGACGGCTTCTGCATGCTTTATGTTCCTCACACCACCGCTGCAATTACCATAAACGAAAGTGCCGACCCAAGTGTAAAATCGGACATCCTGATGGTACTCAACGAAATAGTTCCCTGGCAGGCGGCCTATCGTCATCTGGAAGGAAATTCACCGGCCCATATCAAATCGACGCTTGTCGGCGCCTCGGAAATGATCGCCATTGAGAAGGGCCGACTTGTGCTGGGTACCTGGCAGGGAATTTTTTTCTGTGAATTTGACGGTCCGAGAACCAGGAAGGTACAGCTAAATTTTATGAAATCCTAACCGGACGAGCCGGTACCAAACGGGCTTTATCTCTTTCGCTTGGGCTTGTCCTGAAAATTCGAAGCCCGAAACTCGAAATCCGAAACAAAATCCAAATTCGAATGTTCCAATATCTGAAACAATGGGAAAAAGAGATATGCCGCTGGACGATACCGACAGAATGATCTTAAACCGGATTCAATCGAAGTTTCCCATTGCCCGGCGTCCGTACAAAAAAATCGGCGAAGACCTGGGGTTGCCCGAGGATGAAGTAATAGAGCGGATTTGCCGGCTGAAGGAGCAGGATATAATTCGCAGAATCGGCGGCAATTTTGTGCCTGAAAAAGTCGGTTTTATCAGCACGCTTTGTGCCGCAAAGGTACCGGAAGACCGGATTGATCAGTTTGCCGAAATCGTCAATCGTTATCCCGGTGTCACTCACAACTACCAGCGGGAAAATGCGTACAATATCTGGTTTACTTTTATTGCCCCTTCAATGGCTGAAATCGAGGAAAACCTCAACCAGATCTCCCGGGAAACCGGCATAAAAGATATTCTGAATTTACCGGCAACCAGGGTGTTTAAGATAAAAGCTAAATTTACAGTTTGACGGGTTGCGAGTTACGAGTTACGAGTTGCGAGTTACGGGTTTAGAGGTTTCGAAACGAGCTTACGGTAAAAAGTCAGCCTCCTTGATCCAGAATCCAGTATTCTGAATCTTGAATCGTGTGTGGGTATATCATGTATCGCCTGTCGCGAATTCTGTATCAAATATCGATCAAATAATATCAGTATCAAGTATCCAGTTATGAATGACATCCGCATCGCACTTGTCGTTTTGGAATGTCCGGTGGGAGAAGTAAACGCAAATCTCAATCGCGTTGCCGAAATGGTGAAAGCCGCCGGCGAGAAGGGGGCTGATATCGTCTGTTTCCCGGAGTTGAATATCACCGGGTACTGTACGCTTGATGAATCCCGTTCCGTTGCGGTATCGATTCCGGGTCCGGTTTCCAGGTCGCTGGAGCAACTGGCCGCCCAACAGGGCGTCACCATTCTCGTCGGCATGGCAGAGAAAGGCGCAGGGGATCTTGTATATGCAAGTCATATAGTGGTGACACCGGCTGGTGTTGCCGGCTGCTACCGCAAATTGCATATTGCCCCGCCGGAACAGGCCATTTTTTCAGCAGGCGA
Source organism: Deltaproteobacteria bacterium (assembly GCA_030670715.1). Classification (GTDB taxonomy): domain Bacteria; phylum Desulfobacterota; class Desulfobacteria; order Desulfobacterales; family SG8-13; genus DAOVBC01. The sequence goes on from DAOVBC010000035.1 coordinate 8,985, forward strand.
CCATATTCCGATATTTGCGGTCGGTGGCATCACATTCGGTATCCAGCTGTGTTACGATACCCATTTTCCGGAACTTGCAACGCATATGGCTTTAAACGGTGTGGATCTGATTTTCATGCCGCATGCTTCACCACGCGGTACACCCGGTGAAAAAATTAACTCCTGGATGCGTCACCTGTCTGCCCGGGCTTTTGATAACGGATTGTTTATTGCAGCCTGCAACCAGACCGGCAGCAATTGCAAAGGCCTGGAATTTCCCGGTGTGGCGGTTGTCATTGGACCCTCAGGGGATGTCCTGCAAAAAAAGACAGATAGTGCTGAGGGCATCCTCATTGCCGATCTGAAGGCCGATGAGCTGGAAAACGTGAGGGGACATAAAATGCGTTATTTCCTTCCGAATCGCCGGCCGGAGCTGTACGAAATATAGCCTGTGTATTTCATGAAATCGGTGGTCGAAAAAAATGGAACCACGAATTAACACGAAATTTCACGAAAAATAAAGTAATTTTCGAGGATAATATAATCTGTTTTTTATATGTGTGCTTTCGTGTCAATTCGTGGTTAATAAACAGGGTTACAAATAAGAAACCTGTCTGTGCCGAAAGCAAATTCTATCGCCTTCTCTGATTACCCCTTTCCTCTCCGTCTATAGTACAACACTGAATCCGCAGAATAGATAAGCAGGGCGGTCCAGATGAGTACAAAAGTCCAGACCTGTGCCAATCGAAAGGGTTCGTTGTAGACGAAAACGGCCAGTAAAAAAGTGCAGCTTGGCGCAATGTACTGCAGAATTCCAAGCGTGGCCAGATGAATCCTCCGGGCTCCTATGGTGAACAGCAGCAGGGGCAGGGCTGTGACCAGAGCGGCCAACATCAGCAGCACATCAGTTTTAGTATCTATCCGTAAAAAGGCGCCGGCGCCGTGGGAGTCCAGGTAGACAAGGTATGCAATTGCAGGCAAAGACAGCAGCAGGGTTTCCACAGTCAGCCCTACCAGGGCGTTCACCGGCGCTATCTTGCGGACCAGACCGTAAAATCCGAAAGTAAACGCCAGAAACAGTGCAATCCAGGGCAAAGAACCGATTTCAACGGTCAGGTAAACCACACCGATGGCCGCCAGAATTACAGCTACAATCTGTGCCGGTCGAAGTTGCTCTCCAAGGAAAATCATTCCCAGCAGCACGTTGATCAGCGGATTGATATAGTAGCCCAGGCTGGTCTGCAAAATTTTGTCGCTGTTAATCGCCCAGATAAACACAAACCAGTTGCTGGAAACAAGGACCGTGGTTCCGATAAGGATCATAAGGGTCCGGCGGGTGGTCACAACCTTCACAAATTCGGTCCAGCGTCCCAGAACAAGTACAAGTGGCAAAAGGAAAAGGAAGGACCAGACCATGCGATGCATAAGAATTTCAGATGCAGGGATATAGCGCAGCACTTTAAAGTATATCGGAGTCAAACCCCAGATTAGAAAAGCGCCTACCGCGATTAACCCACCTGTCATTGCCTCCGGTTGGGAAGGCCGGTTATTATTGCTGCTTGCCATTGTTTGTCAAGTGTTCCAGTATTTCATTTGCGGAGCGAAGCAGAGCTAAGTGCTCTAATTCGTAAATACGGTGACGTATGATTGTCACAATTTTTTCACCACAGAGATCACCAGCCGTCGCTGAAGCTATGGCACGGCAGGCTGAGCACACAGAGAAAATAAAAATTATTTTGTTTGCCTCTGTGGTCCTTGTGTTCTCTGTGGTGAAGCTGTATCTCAGATGCGACTCGCTACATTAGACGAAGCGGTATTGATTGTCAAAAGATACTATCACGTTTGACACTCAGCAATCCCTCATTTATATTTCAATAAACAAGGGTTCAAGGTTCAGGGTTCAGGGTTCAAGGTTCAGGGTTCAAGGTTCAGGGTTCAAGGTTCAAGGTCAAGGATCGATAGTCTCGTAAAAAGTCTGAATTCGTCATGCCGGACCCCCAATCGAGTTGAGGGCAGGCCTGATCAGTCTTCGCTTTTCAGCTTCGCCGTGACACGTCCGGCATCCAGAACATACTGAAACCACTTGGTTCAGGCTACTCCGCCGGAATGACGCTTTAAAGGAATTTGAGACTTTTTACGAAATCGTCATGGATTGAAGTTCAGATTATTGGAGGAGACATAATGGAAAACAATGGAGCCCTACGCGGAATCACCATAATAGACCTCTCTCGCCTTTTGCCCGGGCCATATTGCTCCATGATGCTGGCCGATCACGGTGCACGGGTCATTGCCATTGAAGACAGGCGATTTATGGTCGATGACTTTTTTGTGACAACTGTTAATCGCAATAAAGAGCACATGACGCTGAACTTAAAGACTGAAGAAGGCCGGGAGGTCTTCTATAAACTGGCGAGAAAAGCGGATGTCATCATTGAAGGGTTTCGTCCGGGTGTCGTAGAACGGCTCGGAGTAGACTATGAAGCCATCAGGAAAATCAATCCACGAATTATCTATTGCTCCATTACCGGATACGGCCAAACAGGACCGCTGCGGGACCGCCCCGGCCATGATGTCAACTATCTGGCCCGTTCCGGCGTACTCGATCTGATCGGAGAAGCCGATCGGCCGCCATCAATCCCGGGGGTGCAGATCGCCGATATCGCCGGCGGTGGTTCAAATGCGGCAATG
>DAOVBC010000030.1 GCA_030670715.1 Deltaproteobacteria bacterium
TTTGTGGGTCAGGGACCAGTAAACACCATCAAAAGGCAGGGGCTTGCCGTTGTCATCCTTTAAGAGTTCGCCCAGTTGTATTTTACTTTTCCGGGCGGATATTTCCAGTGCCTTTCTTGCATGCCGGCTTAAAAATTTTACCCTGGATTTTGGCGGCAGTTTTCTGGCACTTTGGGGAACAGCCAGTATTACCGGATATAGTATATCGCCTTTAGTCATCATTTATTTGCGGCATCTATGTAAATACAGACATATTGGTTCACTTGGACTTTTAGAGTACATTGACGTTAATGCTATCGACAAGGCTCAAAGCTCAAGGCTCAAAGCGAACAAGGGATTCAATCGTTATTGCTTTCAGCTTTTAGCTTTGAGCTTTCAACTATTAATTCTACATCATAAACTCCCATTGGGGGTAAATCAGGCCAGGTTCCGGCCCCGGGTTTGAACCCTATTATTCAGTTGCTTGGAACTCGATTGTGGGGTATTATATCACATTTCGCAAATTTTTCTAATGCCGCTGCGGCACTCAGCCTCAACCGTTCTCCCGGCGGCTGCGCATTATTTAAACAATCATCTTTTACTGAAGGTAAAAGCGTTGGGCTCAAAGAGACGTCGACGATTTTCCACTGTTCTGATGACAACCATCATTGTGTTGGTGGCGATGTCGGTAGTCATCATCCTCGGCGTGCTGAGTGAGCATTTCAGTAGAAGAGTTGAGTCGGAATTTCATAAAAAATTACGAGCCCAGCAAGGTCAGGCAGAAATACTCATCGACAACCGGTTTGCCGATATCAGAAACGTGCTGGATAACCTGGCCGCTGATAACACGATTCGCGTTACGGTGATGCTGGGAGCCAGGTCACAGCTGAAACAACGGCTCACTCAAACCTACCCTTCGGGTAGTGGTGCTTATTATTTCGTTCAAAAGTACGGTGATGAATCCATTTTCCCCCAAAGCTATTCCGGTCTGTCCCAGGAACTCATTACTTCTGTTTTTGAAAAACTGCCATATGAGGAAATTATTAGGGACGGATCGAAAACCAGATTGCTGTGGCTGTTTATTACGCCGATTATGAATACGGAAGGGCGCATGGGAACGGCGTATGCGCTGTATGACCTGGTGGAGGATAAAGAGCTGATCGAATCCATGCACCCGGCGGTTGAGGGTGATATATCTCTTATTACCGGCAATTCTCTTTTGTTCCTTTCTTCCGGTGAAATTCTGACATTGCCTTTCGATGTTGGTGAACTGCCACGCAGTCCCGAATCCTCCGGTCTTGTCTCCATTGATAATAAATTTGCCCTGTCCAGGATCAGCGGATATCATAATTTATATTTTCAATCTTCCCTGGAAGGGCTGAACGCAGAAAAAAGAAAAGTAGCCCTCCTGACGGGATTATCATCCGCGCTCGTGCTCGTTATTTCAACTCTGATTGCAGTTTATATCGGACGAAAAATGGTGCGGCCATTGCACGAGATGACCAAAAAAGCGATACAAATTTCAGAGGGTCGGAAAGAACTCCGATTTGACGGCGACGGAAGTTACTGGGAATTTGAACAGCTGTCCCAGGCCTTTAATTATATGCTCGGCAGCCTGAAAGACGCGGAGGAGCGCTCCCGGTATAAGGAGCTGTTGGAAAATGTCGATGATGCTGTTTACATCCTGGATGGGCAGGGGAAGATCCTTGATGCCAATGCCGCCGCTTACACCCGGCTCGGATACCTGGCGCATGAATTCTTTCATCTGACTCTGGCCACTATTGTGCCGGATGCAGATGCAAGAAAAATAATTGCACAACTCAGTACGACAACTCATAATCCCCGCCCCCCAAAGCTGATCCTTGAAACCGATCACCGGAAAAAGGATGGAAGCCACCTGCCGGTTGAAATCCATTCGCGCCCCATAGTGTACCGGGGCGAGCATGTCATTTTAAACGTCGCGCGGGATATCAGCCGGCGAATCGAGGTCGAAAAAGAGAAAAAACAGCTGGAATCACAGTTGATTCACGCCCAGAAAATGGAAGCTATCGGGACCCTGGCCGGTGGTGTCGCTCATGATTTCAACAACTTGCTGATGGGGATTCAGGGCCGGCTGTCAATGATTCGCTTGCAATCCGAATCAGATCAGCCCCATTATCGACATGTCGACCAGATTGAAAAGGCAGTGACAAGTGCGGCCAACCTGACCAAACAGTTGCTCGGTTTTGCCCGCAAAGGCAAGTATGAGATACGTCCCACCTGCATCAACACACTTGTGGAAGACAGCACCAGAATGTTTATCCGCACCCGTAAAGAGGTTAACCTGGCACTCGAAACTCAGGATGACCTCTGGACGGCCAACGCAGACAGAGGTCAGATTGAACAGGTGCTGATCAACCTTTATGTGAATGCCTGGCAGGCGATGTCGGATGGAGGAGACCTGATTGTTAAAACAGAGAATATCCAGCTTAATGAAGCGTTTTGCAAACCGTTTGAGGTTGACGCCGGCGATTATGTCGTCATTGGGGTGACCGATACCGGTATGGGTATGGATCCTGAAACCAGGGAACGTATCTTTGAGCCGTTTTTTACCACCAAGGGTGTGGGGAAGGGGACCGGCCTCGGACTGGCTTCCGCCTATGGCATCATAAGCAATCACAAAGGGTTTATCCAGGTGGAAAGCGAGAAAGGGCGAGGTACGACATTCAGGATTTATCTTCCGGCGTCGCTGTCTGAGATTGTAAAGGACGCAGCCGTACCGGACGCGCCCGTGAAAGGCAAAGGGACCATTTTAATCGTGGATGATGAAGAAGAGTCCATTATCGCCGAAGAAGTGATGCTCAAGGAACTGGGATACAGCGTCATGCATGCCCGAAGGGGAGAGGAGGCCATCAGGCTTTACAGGGAAAACATGGAAACCCTTGACCTGATCACTTTGGATATGATCATGCCGGAGATGAGCGGCAAAGAAATTTATAGCCGGCTCAAAGAGTTAAATTCGGAAATCAGGGTGCTGCTTATCAGCGGCTACAGCCATAATGAGCATGTTGATGACATCATGGCTCTCGGATGCAACGGTTATCTGCAAAAGCCGTTTGATATTCATCTTCTATCCCAAAAGATCAACGATGTAATGCGATGTGACGCAGCGAAAATGAGCGGGGACACTTGATGTTCGGTTACTAATAAACCGGACAGATGGATGTGACAGCTTAAGAACTACTCAGGTGGCCCCAATATGATTTCGATCCGGCGGTTCATGCGGCGCCCTTTTTCGGTTTTGTTTGATGCCATCGGACGGTAAGAGCTATAAGCCCGGATGGAGAGTCGTTCCGGATCCAGTCCGCCTTTCCATTGCAGGAAACGGACAACTGCGGCGGCCCTGGCCGCGGACAGTTCCCAGTTTGTAGGATACTTCTGACGCAACTCTTCACCGAGGAGCGTCTTGTCCGTGTGCCCTTCCACGACAATCTGCTGGGTTTTGTCCTTTTTAAACGATTCTGCCAGGGCCAGAAGTAGTTTTTTCCCGTTTTCATTAATTTCGAGGCCGCCGGGTTTATATAGAATTTTGTCAACCAGGACCACCTTCAGCGGTTCTTTCGTGTCTGCGATTTCAATCCCTTGGTCGGCCATCTGGTCTTTCAAGCTCGACTCGATGGTTTTTTTTGTATCATCGAGCAGTTTGATGACCTGATCCTGCAGGTGAACCACTGATTTATGTCTCTCCAGTTCAACTTTTAATTTCTGGGCCCGGACAGACAGTTTTCTAATATTGTCAGACAACCGCTGGTTGATTGCGGTCAAATACCGGTGCTGTTCCTGAAGAAGGCTGAGTTCCTTGGCGATTTTGTCCCTTTCTTCCTTCAATCCCACCAATTTAAGTTTTTCCTGCTCCAGTTGATGGCGTGTGCTGATGAGTTCGTTTTCAACCGCTACATATTTTGACTTTGGAACGCAGGAAACGGTGATAATGCAAATCAGAGGCACCAGAATCAAAAGCTGACTTTTCTTCATCTTCTATTTTCCTTGTTCAATTTTAAAGCTTGGTCATACACTTTATTTTTCGACAGACTGTATCTTTTAGAAATTTCTTTGGCAAGCTCCGAAAGGCTTCCGTCATTATTTTCCAGCCTGTGCTTTAATTCAGCCATTGCGATTTCGAAAACATCCTCTGCTTCTTTCGGGCTGCCTGATATCAAAAGGGTACATTCACCTTTGATATGCGGACGGTTCTTTAAATGGCGCAGTAATTCCGAAAGGCGACCCCGTAGAAATTCCTCGTGAAGTTTGGTCATCTCACGGGCCAGGACCCCGTAACGGTCTCCCATCACAGCGAAAATATTTTCCATCAGCGTTACAATGCGGTTTGGCGACTCGTACAGAATCAATGTTCGCGGTTCACCGGCCAGCTCCTCTAACCGCTTGATGCGTTTTGCGGCTTTTTTCGGTAAAAACCCGATAAATACAAAAGTATCGGTCGCCATTCCGGCAACGCTCAGGGCGGTGATAGCGGCAGACACACCGGGAATCGGGACCACCGCAATACCGGTTTCGATTGCCTTTCTGATCAGGCGAAATCCGGGGTCGGAAACCGACGGCGTACCGGCACTGGTCACCAGTGCGATAAGGGATCCCGACTGCAGTTTTTTCAGCAATCCCGGTGTACGCTTGTCTTCATTGTGTTCGTGATAGGATATGAAATTTCCGGTAATACCGTGATGCTTTAGAAAGCGACCGGTATGCCGTGTGTCCTCAGCTGCAATAAGATCGACGCTTTCCAGAATCTTCAACGCTCTCAGGGTGATATCGTCCCTGTTGCCGATCGGTGTGGCAACAACATAAAGTGTTCCCGCCGGGTCAGGCGCGGTGGCACTATGTGTAAGCGAGTTCGAAGGCATTTTTTACCAGTTCAATTCCGGGTGAACTGCCGGCGCCACTGATGGACACCACATCAAACCGCGCTTTAACATGGTCTTGCTGTGTGGCTTTCAGATAATGAAGGGCGACCATAGAAATTTTACGCTGCTTCCGGGGGGTAACCGCCCATTTCGGGTCTCCGAAACGACCTGATTTACGCGCTTTCACCTCCACGAAAACGATTGTGTCCCTGTCTGTGGCAATAATATCGATTTCTCCCAGGTTTGTGCGGTAATTTTGCTCCAGTATGCGGTATCCTTGTCTTTTAAGGTGTCGGGCGGCAATGGATTCACCTTTATTGCCGAATTTTTGCTGTTTATTTAGCATCACACGTATTCCTTCACACCTTTGAAGCTGCGGCGGTGGATGGGACTACAGCCGAATCTTCGAATGGCGGCTTTATGGGCTTTGGTCGGATAGCCTTTATGCTTTGAAAACCCGTATTGCGGGTAATCCAGATCATACCGCTCCATCAGCCTGTCGCGTGTGACCTTGGCAACAATGGAAGCGGCGGCGATGGAAATGCTCAACGAATCACCTTTGGGAATGGTTTCCTGCGGAAGGGTGTTTGGAATGCTAAAAGTGCCATCGATCAACAAACAGTCCGGTCGGGGCTTTAAATTTGCGGTCGACATAGCCATGGAGAGCAGAGAGGCTCGGAGAATATTGATGCGATCGATCTCAAGCGCGTCAACAATCCCGACACCGATCGAAACAGCATGCGCGTAAATACTCTCGTACAATGCGTTGCGTTTGCCGGAAGATAATTTTTTGGAGTCGGTAACTCCCGGAACCGAAAAGTCCGCAGGTAGAATAACGGCAGCCGAAACAACAGGACCGGCCAGAGGGCCCCGACCGGCTTCGTCAATTCCCGCTATGATGGAAAAACCTTTTTTTAGGGCGTTTTTTTCATACGCCCAGAGATCGACAGACCCCATAATTGAGTGACGATCGCAATTTTTACATTAACTATGTTTATTTGTTAGCGCCTTTATCAAAATGAGCTTAAAATCTGCGTTCTTTGATCCTCGCCGCCTTACCTCTTAACTTGCGCAGGTAGTAAATCTTTGCCCGGCGTACTCGTCCTCGGGTGACAACCTCGATATTATGGATAATGGGCGAGTGAAGCGGAAAGATCCTTTCAACACCGACACCGTAAGAGACCTTGCGCACCGTAAACATTGCATTGGTTAGGCCTTTGCGTTTGCTGATAACGACACCCTGAAACACCTGAATTCGTTCTTTTTCACCTTCTTTGATTTTTACATAGACTTTTATCGTATCGCCCGGTGAAAAATCAGGCAAATCAAGTCTCATCATTTCTCGTTCTAGCTGTTTAACCTTTTGCATATGACCTCCGGTATTTCTATTTTCTGTGCGAATTTTTTCAGTTATCTAGTTCAAAATGCCCAAAATAAAAAAGGCTGAGTCGGTTGTGTCAGTTGAGTCAGTTGTGTCAGTTGGGCCGATTGTGAAGAACCAAACTCGCAACCCGTAACCCAATAAACCCAACAAACCCGATTAACCGTCCATTTTTCCCCGCCCCACCAGCCGGTCAAGTATGACGGCTGCAGCCGATCGAACCGACAGATGGTTGTAATCTGCAACTCCCCGTACCGGTTCGAGTGTATAATCGGCTCCGGATATCAGATCGTCCGACAAGCCCCAGGCTGTCCCGAATATCAGCAGATAGGGCTTTCCGTTCTGCAGGAGTCGGCGTAATTTACTAAAACCGATAACACGACGGCTGTTTCGGGCGCTGGTAACCACTGTTTTAGGGGCCTCATCCGCGGCAGAACCAGACCGGATTTCGTCGATGGCACCTTCCAGGGACTCCTTTATGCGGATGAGCTCCAGGGCCTGTCTTCTTTTAGGGTTATAGGTCGCTCCGGCGCCGTGCGTCCAGTGGGAGATAATCCGTTTAACAAGTTCACTCTGGTCTTTCAAAGGCGTTACAACATAAAATGATTTTACCCCGTAGGTCTTCGCCGCCCTTGAAATATCATGCAGGTCCAGATTGGTCACCGCAGATGCGATGACATCACCGCTTTTGTTGACCACCGGATGGTGGACCAGTGCCAGATGAAGATTGGGCTCGAATGATCGCTTCAATATCTGTGCACCACTTTTTCAGTATTGCTATTTCCTGCCGGTCCAACGCCCCTTTTTCAAGCAGATCCCTTCTTTTCAGCAGCGTACGGATCAGGGAAGATTCAAGCCGCCATTTTTCGATCTCTTTGTGGTTGCCGGACAGCAGTACCTCCGGCGGCGCATCATCCTCAAACACCGGCGGTCGTGTATAATGGGCATGCTCCAGAAGACCGTCTGAAAATGAATCTTTTTCCGCCGAATCTTCTCCGCCCAGAGTACCGGGAATCAACCGGGTGACGGCATCAATAATGATCATTGCCGCCAGTTCACCCCCGGTCAGTACATAATCTCCGATAGAGATCTCCAGGTCGATGTAATTCTGATAAATCCTTTCGTCAACGCCTTCGTAGCGGCCGCACACAAAAATAAGCCCGCTGCAAGCTGTTAGTTCGCGGGCCGTTTTTTGATCAAACGCTCTTCCCTGGGGGGAGAGCAGTACCGTTTTAGCCGACGGTGCCGAAGATTTGGCAGCGCGAATAGCAGCGGCCAAAGGCTCGGGTTTCATCACCATACCGGGGCCGCCGCCGTAAGGTCTGTCATCGGTTACCCGGTGCTTGCCGGTCGCAAAATCCCTTATGTTTAAGGTAGTTACTGAAATTATTTTTCGATCGATCGCCCGCTTAATAATTCCGTGCTCTCGAAAGGATGCAAACAGATCGGGAAAAATTGTCAGAGCGATAAATTCCATTCAATAGAGACTGCTTCAAAATATATATTTACCCCGTCCGGGCCGCATCACAACCCTTTCGGTAATTCAACCTGCATCATCTTCCGTTCGAGATCAATCTCGAGGACGACCGATTCAAGAGCCGGAATCAGCACTTCTTCCACTTTGTCTCCGACCGGTTTTTGGACGACATAGACATCGTTACTCCCCGTGGGGATAATCGACTCGATACGTCCGAGGTAGTCACCCGCGGCTGTGAATACCGAAATTCCGATCAACTCGAACCAGTAATACGTACCGTTTTCCAGTTCGGGCAAACACGTTTTTTCTATCAACAGCTCACAGCCGATGAGCTTTTCAGCCTGGTTACGATCGGTTACCCCTTTTAGCGCCAACAGGATGACCCGTGTGTGGGGTTTTGCCCATTTAATTTTGTAGGGTTTTTCCTGCCCCTTGGGATCTCGCAGTATGATATTGCTGTCCGGTTTGAACACGGCCGCGGATTCGGCATAAGAATATACCCTGCTGGTCCCATTTAACCCATGGGTTCCTACAATTTTTCCGATAGGGGTAACTCCGCTTTTTTCCACGGAATTATTCGATGATCTCCAGTACCGTGCGTTTTTTAATCTTAGCGGATGCAGCGCCTAGAATTGTACGCATGGCCCGAGCCGTCCTGCCCTGTTTCCCGATCACCTTCCCTAGATCCTCTTTAGCAACCTTGAGCTCTAATACCGATGTTTGATTACCCTCAACCTCTGAAACAGATACCTGTTCCGGATGGTCAACCAGTGCCTGCGCAATGTAGGTGATCAGATCTTTCATAGCTCCATCTCCTTTGTTGGCGGTTGAGAATTAGGGAGTAACGATACGATGGTTTTATCTGTTTTATGCCGTTGCGGTGAAAAACCCTTCTTTTTTTAAAAGGCTTCTGACTGTATCTGAGGGAATGGCACCCTGATCCATCCAGTATTGGATCCGCTCAGCTTTGAGGCTTACCTCCGCCGGGTCCAGCAGTGGATTGTAAGTGCCGACATTTTCGAGATATTTGCCGTCCCTCGGGGCTTCATTGTCCGCCACAACAATTCGATAAAAAGGTCTCTTTTTCGCTCCGTGCCTGGCCAATCTGATTTTCACTGACATATAGCTCTCCTCTAGAAAGGCAGCATACCGCGGCTGAGTCCGCGCATACCGCTTTTATTTAGCTGCTTCATCATTTTCATAACCTGGGTGTAATTCTTAAGCAGTTGATTCACATCCTGAACCCTCGTACCGCTTCCTCCTGCAATTCTTTTGCGCCGGCTCCCATTAATAATCGTGTGCTTTTCTCTTTCCCGGGGTGTCATGGAATTGATGATCGCTTCAACTTTGATCAACTCCCGATCATCAACCTTCAGATTCTTAAATTGTTTGCTATTTCCGACACCCGGTATCATTTTCATCAGATCCGACAGTGATCCCATTTTACGGATCTGAATCATCTGGTCACGGAAATCTTCCAGTGTAAACTGGCTTTTTCTCAGCTTTTTCTCGAGCTCGGCCGCCTGCTTTTCATCCACAACGGCCTGGGCCTTTTCGATCAGGGTAAGGACGTCTCCCATCCCCAGGATGCTGGAGGCCATCCGGTCCGGGTGAAAAGGCTCCAGTTGGCTCAGTTTCTCACCGACACCGATGAATTTGATCGGCTTGTTGGTAATGGCCTTGATTGACAGCGCCGCCCCGCCCCGGGCATCACCGTCCATCTTGGTTAGAACAACACCGCCGATATCCAGCGCCTCATCAAAGGCCCCGGCGATGTTTACTGCATCCTGGCCGGTCATCGCATCAGCCACCAGCAGTATATCCGAGGGTTTTACCGCTTCTTTGATCGCCGCAAGCTCGGCCATCAACTCTTCGTTCACATGCAGGCGACCGGCAGTGTCAAGCAACAGCGTGTCGCAGCTCGCCTTCAGGGCTGCGGTTCTCGCCTCCCGGCAGATCCCCACCGGATTCATATCGGTGCTGGAGGGAAACACCGGCACACTCAGCTGATTTCCCAGCTTTATCAGCTGGTCAATGGCTGCGGGCCGGTACACGTCCGCCGGCACCAGATAGGGTTTTTTTCCGATGGATCTCAAATGTACGGCAAGCTTGCCGGAAGTCGTCGTTTTACCGGAACCCTGCAAGCCGACCAGCATGACCGACACCGGATGGGTGCCCGACAGATCCAGGGCTTCATTGCGCGAGCCCATAAGAGCGGTCAGCTCTTCATTTACGATTTTTACGATCTGCTGGCCGGGTGTCAGGCTTGTTAAAACTTCACGACCCAGGGAGCGTTCTTTTAAGTCCGCAATAAATTTTTTGACAACCCGGTAATGGACATCGGCTTCAAGCAGAGCCATGCGTATTTCTTTTAGGCCTGCCTCGATATTTTTTTCCGTTAATTTGCCGTGCCCTTTAAGTTTTTTAAATACCGCGTTGAGCTTGTCGTTCAGGTTGTCAAACATGGGCCACGCCCGGTTCCACCGACTATCTGCCGGTAGATTAAAATTGTTGAAAGTAATATGAAAAAGATGTTATGTCAAGCCAATCTTTTTCCATCCGGGGCAGCTTTTTTTACAGCCGGTTCGTGTCCCTGAACCGACCGCAACCGCAGCACCCGGATGAGAGGGTAGAAAGCGTTTGGATTCGCTGCCGGCAATAGTTTTCATTCGTTTGCCGGACCTGCGCCAATCGCTTTCACTGTTAATTATCCAATAGCCTAATGAAATAACAATTGCAAACAAAATGATGGCAAAACCGGATATTAAAGATATCACCGGGGAACAGCTTACAACATGGCTTGAAAAGGGGGGTATTTCCCCCTATCGCACCGGTCAGATTCTAAGGTGGATATATAAACGTCAGGCCGATTCTTTCGAGCAGATGACCGATATCAGCAAAGAGATTCGCAGCCGGCTCTCATTGCATTTTACAATCGGCAGGCCGGAAAAAATTCGTGTTGAGCAGTCGGAGGATGGCTCAAAAAAATACCTTTTCGGGCTTGAAGATGGAAACCGGATCGAGAGCGTATTAATCCCTGAAAGGGGGCATTTCACCCTCTGCATCTCCAGCCAGGTGGGCTGCGCCCAGGGCTGCCGGTTTTGCCTCACCGGCAAAGGCGGGTTTGTGCGAAATTTATCCAGAGGTGAAATTCTGGCCCAGGTCCGCGATATCCAGCGCGATCTTGCGGATCCAAAATATCTGACAAACATAGTACTCATGGGGATGGGCGAACCGCTGGCCAATTACCGGAACGTGGTCGATGCGCTGAATTTGCTTACCGACACTGCCGCCGGATTCTCGTTCGCCGGCCGGCGGGTGACTCTGTCCACCGCCGGTCTGGTGTCCAGACTCGCCGATCTGGGAAAGGAGACAACCGTCAATCTGGCGATCTCTCTGAATGCCACCGACAACCGGGCCCGTGACCGGTTGATGCCGATTAATAAAAAATTTCCCATTGAACAGCTGCTGGATGCCTGCCGCCGGTATCCTCTCAAACCGCACCGCCGGATTACGTTCGAGTACATCCTTTTAAAAGGAATTAACGATTCGGAAAAAGATGCCGGGCGCCTGGCCCGGCTCCTCAGGCCCGTTAAGTCAAAGATTAATTTGATTCCGTTTAACGCCTATGAGGGATCGGAATTTCAGCGCCCGGAAGAGCCGGTTATAGAGCAATTTCAGCAAATTCTGCTGCGGAAGAACTACACGGCCATTATCCGCCGCAGCAAAGGCCAGGATATCTCAGCCGCTTGCGGCCAGTTGCAGGTGAAATCGATGGGCGATACGCGATAGATGACAGGCGATTATTGATATTGGATGTTAGATCTTCGATAATGAAGACACCCTACGCAGGGTTGTCAGGGAAGAATTGCAGACAGTCCACTGAAAACGATGTGATGAGAAACAACAGGAATGATGCAGGAAGCAGGACTGAAAATATACAATATATTGTGTCCGCCGATTTTATACTCAGATAAGGGCTACATACTGAATATCGCATCGAATTGTGGGTAGGATTGAGGTACATGACGTGGCAAGCTATACAGATACGGTAAGGCTATCACTAGTTTTAGCATAGGAATGAAATGACGGATATCAGCAGTAAGCCCAACCTTGGCTCAGACTGAGATATGGTATGGCTAGTGCGCCACGAGCGCACATTGTATATGGTGCGCGCAACTGCGCGAAAGATGAGGGAAGGCCCCTCGGAGTCGGCTTGCAGTAGCAGGCTCCAAACCACCTTAAGCTGCATTGGTAAAGAGCCGGTGTGGTGAGCGTTAAGGAAAGTCACGGCATAGGATCGTGGCGAGGTACGGATCAGAGAGACGAGCGCAAGCGAACCATCGATGAGGTGTCGAAACCATTAGGTGGGGTCAAAACAGGGCTCCTAGCCATGGCCCTGGATCAGTTCAGGAGAAACCTGCTTACTGCCTGAGCGGCCCCCGGCATAAAGGTGGCGTGACTCTGATTCAGGCTTTCGCGTGGAACGTGGGAACTCTTCATGTGATGT
>DAOVBC010000258.1 GCA_030670715.1 Deltaproteobacteria bacterium
ATGAGTTTGCCCGGAGATGCGCTGATAATTCATGCAGCTCTCATTTCAAAACAACTCCCCGATCCCTCAAGTAATTAAGGGGAGTGTTTTGATTAAAGGATATGATTGATCCGATGGATATTTATCAGTTCCTGACAGAGCATAACATTGAATACGAACGTTTTGATCATCCGCCGGTATACACGGTCGAAGACGTCCACCGCCTGACACCGAATCTGCCCGGCGCAAAAACCAAAAACCTGTTTTTCCGCGATAAAAAAGGCCGGCGGCACTTTCTGGTCGTGGTACCGGATGAAAAACGGGTGGACCTTAAGGCGCTGCCGGCTGTTCTGGAGAGTGGTCGGGTGAGCTTCGGTTCTCCGGATCGATTGAAAAAATACCTGGGTATAGAGCCCGGCTCCGTATCGCTGCTGGCGATCTTAAATGACCGGGAGCGTCACGCAGTGGAAATCTTCATCGATGAAACTTTGTGGACGTCCGATGCGTTCCAGTTTCATCCGCTGGTAAACACGAGTACGCTGGTCATACCCAAAGACGGCATCGAGCGATTATTGGCCGCCACCGGGCATCAGGCTAAGGTCACAGACGTTCCGGCCCAAGGGAAAGGGTGAATTTACCACCAAAAGAAACCCGACCGGGAAAAATTCGCAACAGCGCTACTCTACGCCGCTATACACGATACACTTCATCTCCACACAACCCCCTTTTGGAAGCGCGCTGACCTCTATGACGGCCCGGGCGGGCCGGTGTTCTGTGAAAAATTCCTGATAGATTTCATTAAACTCAGAAAATTTAGCCATGTCGGTCAGAAAAACATCCACTGCGACCACCTGGTTGAGACTGCAGCCTCCGGCCTCAACTATCTGCTGGAGATTTTTCAGCGCCTGCCGGGCTTGAGCAGCCAATTCGTCACTGACCAATTCGCCGGTTTCAGGATTCATGCCGAGCTGTCCGCTGACAAATCGCCACGGGCCGGCGGCGATACCCTGTGAATAGGGTCCGATGGCTGCCGGAGCACGTTCTGTCTGGATAACCTGAAGTTCCATTTTTCTCTCCTTCCTACATTGTTTTGCGCATTAACTCTTTAATGGTATCGATCAGGGGCGGTTTCAATTCGCGCCACTTAGGATGCAGCGCTTTATCCCCGTGCCATTCAAAATCAACGGCATCATAGCGTTCCGGAATAAAATTTTGATCCTCCTGACCGTAATGAACTTCAGAATAATACTCCACAAAAAGCATACGCTGTGGTTCAATATTAAATGCTTTGGCCACACTGGTGGCAATGTGGCTGATACAGCTCTTAACGGACATTCTGCTCTCCGGAACGTCGGAAGCAATAACAATGTACGGTTTAAGATGCGCCAGCCCCTTTTTATCATGCTGCTGCAGATCAAAGATCCTCAGCCGGCAGCTGCCGGCACCGATGCGCAGCTTGCCGCCGAATCCCTCCCAGTCAAATATGTCATCGTGGATGAGCATGGTCATACCTTTATATAGGCAATTCAGGGTCAGAGTATTAAAATCGCAAAACACCTATTAGGGCGGATATGAGCCCTGTTGCGAGTTGCGGGTTACGTGTTGCGGGTTATTAAACCGGAAGAAATCCAACTTAAACCCATATCACGTAACCCGGAACTCGCAACTCGCAACTCGTAACTCGTAACTCGTAACCCGTAACCCGCAACATTTCATCACACTGACCCAAACTTATGAAGATAACATTACTTTACGACCAGATCTTTAGTGTGTCAACGCCCCGTAAATCTGCCACAGCTTATCCGGCAGTTCGGCAATTTCTGTAATCACATTATGGTGGATATCGCCGTAAAGGTCATCCAGTTTTGATTCTTCCGTCAAATTAATATTTATCGTTATCGCATGAACATGGATATTCTGCGAGCGCAGTTCTGAAATGGCCTTGCGCGTGTCCGCGATGGCATAGTCCCGCTTATAGTCTAAATCATTGGGGAAGCCGTCTCCCAGAATAATCAGCAGACGAACTCTGGATAACACGCTGGAAAACTGGAATGCAGCATGACGGATGGCCGCACCCATCCGCGTGTTGCGCTGGGGCGTCACGGCAGCTATCCGCCGGCGCACATTATCATTCATCTGTTCGCCAAAATCTTTTATGTGGAAATAATCAACGCCCAATCGACCCGTTCCTGAAAAGCCGGCTATGGCGTATACGTCTCCCACAATCTCAAGGGCTTCGCTGAAAAGCACGATGGCCTCTTTCTCTACATCGATCACCGCAGCCGTACTGCCTGCAGCGGTATTGGATGTTGAACGTGAAAGGTCAACCAGCAGCAATACGGCCACATCTCTTTCTTCTTTCATCCGCTTGATGTACAGCCGTTCGGAGGGAGTACGGTTTGCTTTTTTATCCAGAACAAAATCCAGCAGCGCCTGGTAATCGAATTCATCGCCTTCGATCCACCTGCGGTACAGTTTCAGCCCTTCCGGCTTTAACAGCTCAAAAGAGTAACGGATCCTCTGTACCAGTGCCCGGTAGCGCTGAAGGGTGCAATGGTAAAAGTCACTGTCATGGCCGGAAATTGATTTATCAATTACGCGCGCATGATCGTTCAGATAATCCCCCAGGTGGCAGTCCCATTCCTGGTACCAGAAGACCGGATATCGCCCGACGTCAATGCCCTGATCGGATGTATCGGATATTCCTGTCATATCAGCCCGGTTCAGACCGCAAAGAGCAGCAGCAATTTCCCGGTAATCCCGGCGGTCAATACCGGAATGTTTTTCCGAAGCGCAGGGAATTTCCCGTAAATCTTCAGGCCTGAGAAAATCCTGCTGCGCCGCCAGGTATTTTTTTATCACCGATTTGTAGATCCTGATTCCATTGTCAGCAAGCTTTTCTTTTATTTTCTGCGCCATATTTTCAAACGGCAGATAAGCAGCATAATACAGGTCCGGACGCAGGCGGCGGTCAAAAGGAATTCGCAGGGAGGTATATTTATCCCCCTCGCGCTGGTTGTTTTTCTGATGTTTTAATAGTTCTTCCACTTCCCGGTAGGTAATGACAACAAGCTTTCCGCAGGCTTCTGCCGTAAAATCCGTCTGCGTCATTTTTTCTTCATACAGCATACAGACAGATTGAACCCAGTCCTTTATCCCGGCGTCAATGCCGTCTTGTTCTGCCACCGAAATACCCAGGGCTATTTCAGCATAAAGCAGCAAAAGAGGGCTTATATCTCTTGCGTCTCCCAGCTGACGCAATGCTTCTTTTCGAAGCATCGGCAGATAGGTTCGAACGAGACCCGGATAAAAACGCGAAAACAATTGCCTTATCCGCCCATGTTCAAAAGTGGTAAAAAGATCGCTTGCCAGTGCAGGAACAGGAAACAGCTGCAAAAACCGCTCAAAATCTGAAATATTTTCTGATTTGCCAACGGAATGCGCAGCGTCGACAGATGCCGAACCGCACTGCAGACGGCATTTATCAGCGACACATCGATCCAGCATTCTTTCGAAGTCAAAATCGAATGTGCCGAACTCATAGTGTCCGGATTCAAACCTGGCGAGGCACTTGTAAAGTTTTACATTTTCTGCCTTTTGTCCAAAAATATTGATTTCGTCCGGCAGGTAAATGAATCTGCCGTCTGAACATACCCCGCCACCCTTACTGTGATCCCCGACGGGAGATCGGGGCAACGCCGACACCGGGCGCACGGTAATCGGAAGACCGGTTCGTGCCTGAATATACCGGTTAAGCTGTGATCTTACCTGTAAAATGGAAACGGCTACCTGAAGATCGGTAAAAGTATCGAATCCGGATCTGGAATCCAGGGAGAGAAACTTCGCTCCGAATTGCAGGCTTCTTGATGATTTTTCCAGTCCCAGAGAGACAAAACGTTGTAAGGTGCCTTTGGATAGTAGATGCAAGCCCTTTTCCATGCCGTCCAGGAAAGCATCCGTTAGGTGAAAATCAGCCTGCATGACACGCTTGAGCTGTTCCAGTTGCCATCTTCTTTTTTCGGGGGAAAAGGCAAGCACAGCCTCGGGCAGAATATGAGCAAAATGCTGGCTTTGATTATAGCTTAAAGGTAATGAAAAAGTGGTGCTCAGCAGGTCGATATACACGGCTGCCGATTGCCGCTGGCCGGAATCGAGCAGGGTCATTAAGGATTTCAGCGGTTGATTGAGGGTATAGGTCCCCACCTGTTCCATAAT
>DAOVBC010000261.1 GCA_030670715.1 Deltaproteobacteria bacterium
ATACACCCCCACCCAGCCTCCCCCGTAAAGGGGGAGGAGCAAAACTTCCCTCCCCGGGCGGGAGGGATTGAGGGAGGGGGATAAAATCGGCCTTACCCTGGTTTTGGTTATAGATCCGATTTATTATGGTTGTCTCGCTCATATTGAGCGCTATATCAGAAACTGTGTATCAATTTAAAAAAATCAATACCTAAGTCTTGGTAAAGATGATGACAATTGAACAGGTATCGATTTTTTCATGAAATGTTCAGGTTAATCGAAACACTGCTTACCGCTGGGAGAATCACCATGAAGCTTTCAATCCGCTGGGCGCTGATCGCCGGTTTTCTGTGCCTGATCTGGGGCACGTATGCTGTGACAACAACGTCAACCTTCGTTTCCTCCCAGAAAGTGCTGAACCGCCACGCCAGGGATATCATGGAAAATATTGCAGATCTGGCGATGGAGCAGTCCCAGAATCACCTTGCACATGCCCACGGTGCCGCGGCACTCACCAGGCGCCTGCTCAACGCCAATGTGGTCAGCGATAATGAAAACAGCTTCGATTCGCTGGAGCGATATTTCCTTGATCAACTGGCGATCTACCCGCATTTTGCCGGTATCTATCTCGGCAAACCCAACGGTGACTTTTATTATGTCAGCCGAAACGAACAGCGCTCGGCCGGCGGCTTTCGCACGAAGATCATTTCGCACCGGGAAGGCATCCGACAGGCACGCCTGCTCTGGCGCAACAAAAACCTTGAGATTATCGCCGACGAAATTGACCCGGACGACAGCTATGATCCCCGTGTCCGCCCCTGGTACAAAAGTGCGATCGAAAAAAAGAATATCGTGTGGACAGATCCATATGTATTCTTTACCTCCCAGAAGCCGGGCATTACCATCGCCGGCCCCACTTATGACGAATCCGGTCGTCTCGAGGGCATCGTGGGGGTGGATATTGAAATCGACCAACTGTCCACTTTCATCGCCAACCTTAATATCGGCAAGAACGGCCGGGCGTTTATGATCAACAACAACGGCGATGTGGTCGCTTTCCCTGACCTTGAAAAAATCAAAACTAAAGCTCCATCGGCCTCCCGCTCCTATCGCCTGGTGAAAATCCACGAACTGGATGACATTATGAGCAGAAAAGCATTTGTGGCCGTGGGGTTAACCCTGGGAGAAGACGGCCGCTTTGATTTAAATGAATCGCGGTTTGCCAGATTCGAGCATAACGGTCGATATTATCATGCGATGCTCACACCCTTTTCCATCACTCAGTGGCCATGGATTGTCGGGGTTCATCTTCCCGAAGACGATTACCTGGGGGCCCTGAAGAAAAACCGGCTATTTAATATCCTTTTGACCCTGGCAATTTCTATTGCCGCCACGCTCGTTGCGTTATTGCTTGCACGCAGCATCATCCGTCCCATCACCAACCTTGAAAAGGAAGCACTGGCCGTTAAAAACGATGACATGCAGTCCCGTTTCGATATTCACTCCCGTTACAAGGAGATTGAGGAGACCGCCAGCTCTTTTATTCTCATGAAAGAAACGATCCGGGAAAGTCAGGAGAAGTATCGCGGAATATTTGAGAATATACAGGACGTTTATTATGAAACCTCACTGGATGGTGTCATTCTGGAAATCAGTCCCTCCATTGAAAAGGTAACACCTTATAAACGAACAGACCTGGTCGGCAGTAACGTCAACCAGGTTTACCTTGCCCCCGGCACCAGAAAACAATTGATCCAAACCATCTTGGAGAATAAACGAATATCCAACTATGAAATCGTGCTGAAGGCTGCGGACGGCACCCCGCTATACTATTCCCTGAATTCTGTACTCATATCTGATGAACAGGGTAAACCACAGAAAATCATCGGATCGATGCGAAACATTACCTCCCGTAAAAAAATCGAAGCCGAATTAGATAATTACCGTGAGCATCTCGAAGAACTGGTTAAAGAGCGTACGGCCGATCTTGAAAAAGCCAATGAAAAGCTGCATGAAGAGATGGAACAGCGTCTGCAGACTGAAAATGAGAGGAAAAGGCTTGAGGATCAGTTGCAGCAGGCTCACAGGCTGGAGGCAATCGGAAGACTTGCGGGCGGTATTGCCCATGATTTTAACAACCTTCTCATGGGCATTCAGGGCAACGTCACGCTGCTGCTCATGGCCCTGGATGTTACCGATCCCCGGTACGAAAATGTCAGAAGCATAGAACGTTGCGTCCAAAGCGGCGCAGATTTGACCCGGCAGCTCTTGGGGTATGCCCGGGGCGGTAAATATGCGGTGAAACCGACCGACCTCAATGACGTTGTTCAAAGGTCCTCAACCCTGTTCGGCCGCACGAGAAAAGAGATCAAGGTTGTTGGTGAATACCAGAAAGGCGTCTGGTCCGTGGAAGTGGACCGAAATCAGATTGAGCAGGTACTGGTCAATCTGTACCTCAATGCCGGGCAGGCCATGGAGCACGGGGGCACGATTTTTTTGACAATTGAAAATATCATACTGGGTAAAGACTTTGTCAAACCGTATGGCACAATACCCGGTAAATATGTTAAAGTGTCTGTCGGAGATACCGGAACAGGTATGGACGAAGAGACACAAAAAAGGGTTTTTGAACCATTTTTTACAACAAAATCGATGGGTAGAGGGACCGGGCTCGGGCTGGCCTCAGCCTTTGGGATCATCAAGAATCATAACGGGATTATTCATTTCACCAGCAAAGCAGGCAAAGGGACTACATTTTACATTTACCTGCCTGCGTCCGACCGTCCGGTTGAAACCGAGCATGCTGTCGTTAAAGACGTTCAGCCGGGTGAAGAGACGATCTTAATTGTTGATGACGAACAGTTTATTCTAGAGGCCTGCAAAGACATGCTGACCAAGATAGGGTATAACATTATACTGGCGGGCAGCGGTGAAGAAGCCGTTGAGACATTCCGGAGCAATGGTGATATTGATTTGATCATTCTGGATATGGTTATGCCCGGCATGGACGGTCTTGAGGCCTACGAACATTTTAAAGGAATCGATCCGGAAGTTAAAGTTATAATTTCAAGTGGTTACAGTATTACAGACATTACCGAAAAAATCCAGGGCCTGGGCTGTGATGAATACATTCAAAAACCGTTTACCCTGAACCAGATCTCCCGAATTATCAGAGAGCTGCTGGACGGAAGATCAGATCTACGATAAAACCTATAAAAGTTAAGAGCATGTGTTATAATTAAACGTCTTCTGAGGATTGTAAAAATGTATCGAACTTGTATCATGTTCACTGTCTTGCTGGTAACCTGTTTGATCAGTCAATGGAGCTGGGCAGAGCAGGCCTATGTAACCGACAATCTTAAGATCACCTTCCGCTCGGGCCCCGGCACTCAACATCGGATTATCTCCATGCTTTCCTCCGGTCAAAGGGTTGAAGTGCTGGAACTGCAGGAAGATTGGAGCCACATACGGCACCAGGGAAATACCCCGAATGCCCAGGAGGGTTGGGTGCTGAGCCAGTATTTGATCAGCCGGCAGCCGTGGGAGATGCAGGCTGCGGGGTTACGCCAACAAAATACCCGGCTGAGCGAACAGGTGAAAGCCCTTCAGGGGAGCCTGGGGGATATGAAACGCCTGAAGGAGGAACTCACGGTCAAACTGAATGAAACTTCCGGGGCGCTTGACAGGCTGAATAAAGAGTATCAGGACCTCGAGCAGGGGTCTGCCGAGTATTTGAAATTGAAAAAAACGCTTGACGACACCAGGTCCAAATTGAACCGGGTTGAAAAAGATTTTGGCGTCTTGAATGAAGAATACAAAAAGATAAAATACTCCGAAAGAAATATTTGGTTCGCAACAGGTGCCGGGATCCTTGTTTTTGGTCTGCTTTTCGGAATCGTGCTGGGACGGAGAGAGAAAAAACGCAAACAGAGATTTTACTAAAATGAACTTAGGGGCTTCGCCCCAATTGGAATGGTGGATCAGGCTTCGCCGGAGGCTTCGACCCGATAAAATGATGGGTTTAAGGGACACATCCCGGATGCGAATGGTCATTGAGTTAGCGGCAGCTGCCAGGTCGTACGTGTTCACGGGGCCCGTCTCCCCGATTCGCTTCGGTGGCTGCGTGTCCGGTC
>DAOVBC010000072.1 GCA_030670715.1 Deltaproteobacteria bacterium
CCGGGGGCTCAAAGCCGGCATTTCACCTGACAAAATAGTCTACTCCGGTATAGGGAAGCGTGTGGATGAAATCGACTACGCCCTGAGAACCCGGATCCTGATGTTCAATATCGAATCGCTGGAAGAACTCGAACTCATCAATCAAAGAGCCGCTGTTTTAAAAACGAGAGCACCGATTGCCATCCGCGTGAACCCCGATGTGGATCCCCGGACCCACCCGTATATCTCCACCGGTTTGAAAAAGAACAAGTTCGGCATCGACACGACCACTGCAATTGAAGGCTACAAAGCTGCCGCAGAACTTGAAAACATCGATATCATCGGTATCGACTGTCACATCGGGTCCCAGATAACAGAAGTACAGCCCTTTAAAGACGCACTGGAAAGTCTTAAGACCCTGATGGCGGAGCTGGAACATCTTGGAATCGAAATCAAATACCTTGATATGGGTGGCGGCCTGGGCATTACTTATGATGATGAATCGCCGCCCCATCCGGAGGAATACGCCCGGGCGATCTCTGCCTCTCTGAAGGATAGGCCCGTAAAACTGATACTGGAACCGGGAAGAGTCATCGCCGGAAATGCGGGAATCCTCGTTACCCGGGCGCTTTATCGCAAAGCGGGAGGTGTGAAGAACTTTATCATCGTTGATGCGGGGATGAACGACCTCCTGCGGCCGGCGCTTTACAGGGCCTACCATGCCATTGAGCCGGTTGTCATAACTGACAAAGGAACCGTCAAAGCGGATGTTGTGGGGCCGATTTGTGAAAGCAGTGATTACCTGGCCCAGGATCGTGAGGTCGAACAGGTACAAAACGGTGAACTCATGGCCGTCATGAGCGCCGGGGCCTACGGATCTACGATGTCCTCCAATTACTGCTCCCGGCTCAGGGTCGCCGAAGTAATGGTAAAAGATGATCAGTTCCATGTCGTGCGAGAGAGACAGACCTACGAAGATCTGGTGGCGGGGGAATCCGTGCCGCCGTTTATAGGTCAGGTTTAATGTTCAAAGTTCTAGGTTCAAAGTTAAATGGATAAAATTATTTTTTATAAAATAAGCGGCAGCGGCAATGATTTCATTCTCATCGACAATCGCAAACCGGTGTTTGGCGATTTAGATTTAAAAAACCTCATCGTCAACGTTTGTCGCCGGAAGTTGTCCGTCGGTGCGGATGGTTTCATACTCATTGAGGACTCGGATGTGGCCGATTTTAAATGGCGGTTTTATAATTCGGACGGCAGCCGGCCTGAAATGTGCGGTAACGGTGCCCGCTGTGCAGCCCGGTTTGCACATTTCAAAGGCATTGCAGGACCGACCCTGACATTTGAAACAGATGCAGGCATTGTTTCCTCCGAAATCGTCGGCGACAGGGTGAAGGTGAAAATGCCCGATCCCTCCGGTCTTAAAACCGACTTTTCGATTGAACTGAGCGCTGGACCCAGGACGGTCAGCAGCGTTAACACGGGCGTACCCCATGTTATACTGGAAGAATCCAAACTTGATGATGTCGACGTGTTTCGCTCCGGTCGCGAAATTCGCTATCATGACACCTTTGCTCCTCAGGGTACCAACGTCAACTTTGTCTCAGCTGCTGAACCGAACAAAATTGTCATTCGTACTTACGAGAGAGGGGTGGAGGATGAGACGCTGGCCTGCGGAACAGGTTCCATTGCCGCGGCACTGGTGACAGCGCTAAAAAGAGGGTGGGGAACGCCAGTTCGCGTATTGACCCGCAGCGGCATAACATTGACCATCCATTTTTCGGAAAATAAAGGTCGATTTCACGATGTCTATCTCGAAGGTGATGCCCGCATCATATACAAAGGCGAACTGTGGGAGGATGCTTACAAGTAGTATTTAAAATTGATATTTCTTCCGGGTATATGGCCCGGATTTTTATATGAAATGGCACACCGCATACATATCCGTCGGTTCCAACCTGGGCGATAAGCTCGACAACTGTAAAAAGGGTATTGCCGCTTTGTCCCGGGAGGGGGTGACGACGGTTACCGCCCGGTCCTGTTTTTATAAGACCGACCCGGTCGACTATATGGCCCAGGACTGGTTCATCAATGCGGCGGTGAAGATCTTAACCGTGCTGGAGCCCCTGTCCCTCCTGGATGATCTGAAGAAGATCCAGCGCAGAGCCGGAAGAACACACGATCCGATCCGATTCGGACCGCGGATACTTGATCTGGACATTATCTTCTATGATGAGGTGGTGATCGACTCGGAAGTTATCGTATTGCCGCATCCAAGGATGCATAAAAGATGCTTTGTCTTAAAACCGATTTGTGATATAGATCCACAAACTATCCATCCTGTCTTAAAAGAAGACGTGCAAACTCTTTTGAGCAACCTGGACGACGATACCCAGGGAGTAGAGCGTTACCCATGAGACTGTTAATATTCGCCGCCCTGGCATACCTGGTTTACCGGGGAGTGAAATCGTGGATATTGAAAAATACAACCCCGTCAAATAGTTCGGCCCTCGGCCGAAGCGCCGGCGAAATCGATGACGTGATGGTGAAAGATCCCTATTGCGAAGTTTATTTTCCAAAAAGAAAGGGCGTGCATCTGAAACTGAAAGGACAGGATCTGATTTTCTGCAGCAAGGAATGCCGGGATAAATTTATTGCTGAAAGAACAAGACCGGAAAGATGAACCTGGCGATCACAATGTCTGGAACCGGACCTGGGAATAATACAACAAAATAAGGAATAAACGATGGTAAAGGACGGTAATTTGAAGCAGGTGCTGAGTCACCCCAACAGCCTGACCCTTTTTCGGATTGCCGCCGTGCCGGTGATCGTCATTTTGCTGATCTTTCCGAACCGATATTTTACCGTACTTGCCGCACTCATTTTCAGCGCTGCTGCGATTACAGATTACCTGGACGGATATCTGGCGCGGCGGAAAGGGCTGGTATCCACCCTCGGCAAAGTGATGGATCCGGTGGCGGACAAACTGCTGGTTTCATCCGCGTTTATCATGATGACGTCCCATGGCTGGATTCCGGCTTGGATGGTCTGCATTATCATCGGGCGCGAACTGGCAGTGACGGGCCTGCGCAATATCATTGCCGAAAAAGGTGAGGATGTTTCCGCTTCCTGGCTGGGAAAATACAAAACCGGTTTTCAGATCGCCGCTATCATACCCCTTATGTTCCACTATCCTTACTTCGGGATCAATCTTCACGGCATCGGCTATTTCTTTTTGCTGGGTGCGCTGGTTTTTACCATCTGGTCTGGGGCCGATTATTTTATAAGGTTCAGGAAGCTGCTTAAGATTTAACGGAAGAAAGCTTTTTTATTGACATTGTTATCATTTGTCGTTAAACAGATATCCGTCGTTGGGCGGGAATAACTCAGTGGTAGAGTGCGACCTTGCCAAGGTCGAAGTCGCGGGTTCAAATCCCGTTTCCCGCTCCATTTTTTTGGGCGGCATAGCCAAGTGGTAAGGCAGAGGTCTGCAAAACCTCCATTCACCAGTTCGAATCTGGTTGCCGCCTCCAGAAAAAACAAGGGCTTAAAGCAAATCGCTTTAAGCCCTTTTTTTGGCCCGCCGGGAAGCCAATCAATCAACGCTTTTTTCATGTTGACCCATCTGACGAGGATATGTACTCAGGCTAATATAAAGGAATTTTTTAGTGTCAGAAATGCCAAGATACTCCAAAAAACCATCAGGAAAAAATAGAAGAATTTGTGCTCACGGAGAACGGAAATTTTTGGCTGGAAATGTTTTTTCGATACAGATTTCCTGCCCTGTTTAATAATACCTTTGAAATAATTTAATCCTGATTCTTTCTTAAATAGAAAAGTTTTAAACACGCTCAAGTGGTATGATGGCATTGAGAATTCGGTTGCAAAACCCATAACAGCGACTATAAATGACAAAGCGCATACCGTTATGCCGGTGATGGGTTCATTATAGGCTGCAGTTACGCTTTTTATAATTACATACGTTAAAGCGACTGCATTGTAATAACAGATAAATTTTAGTATCTTATAACGACGATCAATCCAATGTATGGTGGTTCGTACAAGGTCTTCAGGTGGAATCGTCCCATAATCGAACACTCGACTTTCCAAACCGACACCTCCATGCACCCTGGTTTCTAATCGAACTCGTGAAATATCCAGGATAGTCGACTTACGCTTTTTTATCTTCCACCGGTAATCTTTTTATCAATTCGCATTTCAGGATTTCGTTTTAAAAACTCAACCGTACCCCCGGTGATCATCACTTTGTTACCAATCTTCTCATAGGGCAGACGGCCTCTTGTATACAGCTCATGCAAACTTTGTCTTGAACGTCCCAGTTCTCTGGCTGCCTCTGTCAGCGTATAAAATTTCAGAATGAGTTTTTCCACTATACAAGCAGGACCTCTAAATTTCCAATGAACCGCCGTCTTGGATATGAACCAAGGGCACGCAAACCCGGGTGGGCGTGGTATCAATAACCGTCACAAACAAGCTAAACCGGACAGGTGATGACCAGTAAAATAAATGACAGAACTAATGTGAGATATCCGGATATCCAGTATGTCATCGTGTTAAGTCCTCCTTGTGCAGGAATGCTCCTGAATTTTGTACCTCTCAATGAAAATCAATCAGCCGGTGAGCTGTGCCTATTTCTTACATAAAATTATAAGTTTGTCAAGAAAAAAATAATTTAAAATCATATAACCTATTAAAATATAATTTAAATTATAATATTCATAAATAATCAATAGATTAGTTTGTCAAGATAAAAGATTTGAATATTTCCGCTGGGAAGGTAAGTATTTTTTCTAAAGATGTCGGAAGGGGGCATCGGGAGATCGAGAGGGGGCGTATAAATCAGATTTAATCCGTGCTGATACCGCGACCACTTGCGGTGTGAGGCTTAATTAACGGTGAGAAATTTTTTGGTTTGTAATGATAAAATGGAAATTATTGAAGGATCTGATTATCAAGAAAAATATCCCATATCTTCTTGAACGTGGAGAATCGATGCCCGCCATCGATAATGATGACCCGATCACGGGGGAGGTAGCTCGCCAGCAACTCCTGGGCATCGTAATAGAGATCGTCGTCACCGATACCCAGGTAGATCGGAGGCTGTCCGTCGGGTTCTCCGTTGTACTGTTTTAACCAGTCCCAAAGCATCCGCTGCCAGTCTTCGTCTTTGTCATACGGGCCCGGCGTCCATTGCTTCAAGCCCCCTGCTTTTGAAATTTCATCTATAATGGACTGATATCCCAAAAAAGGACCCAGCGAGAGCACCCCGTCAATATCTTCGGTATGATTTTTAAGGTAAAGAATCGAACCGAATCCGCCCATGGAAACGCCTACGAGCCAGATCTTTTTATAGCCGCTGGCCTTGGCCGGCTTGATCACGTCCTCGGTGAGCCGTTCATCGAGCGTACGGTTTTCGTAATATAATAAATGCGCATTCGGGGCGACCATATCATATAACAGGCCCCTTTTTCGCACCGCTTCGACAAATCCTTCCGTTTCGAAACATTTGTGTCCGGCTATCGGGCAATTAAGGGTTCCTCCCATACCGCGCAGAAATACAATTAGATTTTTGTTTCTCTCCGGGGTAGATTGATATGAAAGCGTTTCAAGAGGCGCTTTGCCGCTCCACATACAACCGGCCAGTATCACTGTCGTAAGCAGCAGCACCTTTGCCAAATGCACCTGATGCTTTGCCATGCCATCCTCCTTTACTGAAATTCTTCAGATATTACTGCGTTTCCGGTTTGACTGACTGAGCGGGGGAGAAAACCAATCGGGTCAACTTTCGAAAAGCAGAAGGCAGGGTGATTGCATTAATCCTTATCTGTGGAACAAATTATCTACCGATCCGAATCCGCATCCCATTTACGGTCCGTTATGAGCATGGTAGCTGGATCGAGCAGCAGTGCAGATTCTCCGGATGCGGCTCGCCGCCCCTTTAAAGCATTCACATAAATATCTTTGCCTTCCGGTTGAAGCTGTATGACGACTTCAAACAGGTCGGCCACGCTGGCCAGCTGCTGAAGCATGTCGTTTGGATTCGTAGATTCGTGGCGGTGGGTACGAACAGTAAACCAGATATGGCAGCCGAATTTTCCGGCGAGCGCTTTGAGATCTTCCAGAGCAGTGCGGACGGAGGCATCAAACGGCAGACCGTCGATGAGAACCATATGGGGGCTGAAGATGTTTTGCGTGGTGAGGTCCGTCAGCCGTTCTTCCAGTTTTGCAGCACTGAATCCTTCCACCTGAAACGTCATAATAAACCGGTGGGGAAGCAGGGTTTCCCAGAGATCGTTGGCCTGTTTGATGGCGTACTGTCGGGCGATGTGGCTGAACACCTCTTCGTACCAAAGACCGACTTTATAAACCGGGTCGGCCAGACTGATGTGAAGAACATTCTGACCTTTCAGCATGGAGTTTAAAGAAAGCTGTACCAGCAGGGCCGTTTTACCGACGCCGGCCCGTGCAAGCACGGCTCCAAACCCGCCCTTTTCAAGGGTATCTTCGGTTTCGTCGCTTTGCATCAGCCGCAAAGGATTCCGAAGGATAAGGTCGTTCTTTAACATGTTCAGGTTCCTTTCTTTAAGGTAAATTACCCGATGAGGGGCGGTCGGCCAAGGGCAGTTTTGCGAGCCGCTGCGGCCGGCAAAGGCTGCATGCTGACCATTTGTCCGGTACTGCGCCTTCCGTTTTTCAGCATCAGCTGCAGTGGCTGCAGATTTGGCACCCTGGGATTTTTGAATCATTGTAGACTAAGCGACTTTCTTTTTAGCCTCCGCCAGCTTCTTCAGCAGTTCTTCGGTGATGCTTTGCGGCACCTGTTTGTAAGCGGAAAATTCCATCGTAAACTGGGCCTTGCCCTGGGTCAGGGACCGCAATACCGTCGAATAGCCGAACATTTCCGCCAGGGGAAGCTGTGCTTCGATGACGCTCATGGGGCCCTCGTCCTGGGATCCGACGATCATTCCTCTGCGCTGATTCAAGGAACCCATGACGGCCCCCTGAAATTCCGTGGGCGTTTCCACCACTACCTTCATTATCGGTTCATGAATCACCGGGCGTGCTTTGGGGTAAGCTTGCAAAAAAGCGCCGCGGGCGGCAGCTTGAAACGCTATTTCGGATGAATCAACCGAATGTGCGGCGCCGTCGTCAAGGACCACTTTGATCCCGGTAACCGGAAATTCCATCTTGGGACCTTTTGCCAGACACTGGTGGAACCCTTTTTCACAGGCCGGGATGAACTGCGTGGGAATTGACCCGCCATGAATCCGGTTTTCAAACACAAACTCTTCGTCTTCCACCGGTTCGATATAGCCGGCGATCCGGCCGAACTGACCGGCACCGCCGGTCTGTTTTTTATGGATATAGTTAAATTCGGCCTTGCGGGTGATGGTTTCACGGTAAGCGACCTGGGGCTGGCCGGTTTCGACCAGGGCATTGTATTCGCGGCGCATCCGCTCGACGTAGACGTCCAGGTGGAGTTCGCCCATGCCTTCGATGATCGTTTCGCCGGTTTCTTTGTTGACATAGGTTCTAAAAGTGGGGTCTTCTTTGGCAAAACGGTTCAAAGCTTTGGACATATTGATCTGTGATTTGTTGTCCTGAGGAACAATGGCAAAGGATATCACCGGGTCCGGTACAAACATGGAGGTCATACTGTAATTGATTTCCGGACCGACAAAAGTGTCTCCGGAAGAACACTCCACACCGAACAGGGCACCGATGTATCCCGCTGGTATGGACGAAATATCTTCCATCTGATCAGCGTGCATCCGCACGAGCCTGCCGATCTTGATTTTTTTCCCGCTGCGAACGTTAATAATCGTCAACCCTTTTTCCAGTCTTCCCTGGTATACACGCACGTATGTCAGCTGGCCGTATTGACCGTCTTCCAGTTTGAAAGCCAGTGCCACCAGCGGCTTTTCTGAATCGATGGCCAGGATGACCGGCTTTTCGTCGGCATCCATGTCTATGGCCTCGTTTTCGACTTCCGAAGGGCAGGGCAGCAGCCGGGTTACGGCATCCAGCAACGGCTGGACACCCTTGTTTTTATAAGCTGATCCTAAAAAAACCGGTGTTATTTCACGGGTGAGCGTCGCTTTGCGAACGGCGGAAAGGATCAGCTCCGGTGTCACGCTGTCCTCAAGAGCGGCTTCCATCAACTCATCTGAGAAAATGGAGGCGGCATCGATGAGTACCTCCCGCTTTTCCTCGGCGTCGGACAGAAGCGAATCCGGTATGTCTTCCATCCTGACTTTTTCTCCGTTTTCTCCGTCAAAATACAGGGCCTTCATGGTGACAAGGTCGACCACGCCTTCCAGATCCCCTTCCAGTCCGACCGGTATCTGAATAGCGACCGCATTGTGACCGAGTTTTTCACGCAATTGGCGGATAACCCGGTCCGGGTTCGCACCGATGCGATCGCACTTGTTGATGAAGGCGATACCGGGTACTTTATATCGTTTCATCTGGCGGTCAACCGTGATCGACTGAGACTGAACGCCGCCGACGGCGCACAGAACCAGGATCGCTCCGTCAAGGACCCGCAGTGATCGTTCCACTTCTATCGTGAAATCGACATGGCCCGGGGTGTCGATGATGTTGATTTCATGTCTCCGCCATTGACAGAAAGTGGCGGCCGAGGCAATCGTGATGCCGCGTTCTTTTTCAAGTTCCATCGAATCCATGGTTGCGCCGACACCATCTTTGCCTTTGACGTCATGAATCGCGTGGATTCGATTGGTATAATAAAGAATTCGTTCCGTCAGCGTTGTTTTTCCGGAGTCAATATGAGCGCTGATACCGATATTTCTAACGCTTTTCTGATCCTCGATCATGGTTCATTTCCTTTTGTGGTCAATATTTTCAGCAGATGCCGCATTCTAAATAAAAAAAACCCTTCATATGGACACCACATACCAGATGAAGGATTTTCCCTTATCAATATATGGAAACTTTTAATATTTAAAACTTTTTTGGTGATTGTCAATGAAAAACTTCAAATTTTCCTTTAGATCTTTGATGACATTCCAAAATAAAACTGTTAAGGAGCATTTCCAATAGCCTGCTGTATAATTCCGCAGGAAAATTTGCCTTTAAACAAAGATGCAAGAGCCCGGTGCCAAATAAGTCTGATGAAACAACCTTCGGATCCAATGGTGAAAAAGTTGAGTATGCAATCTGCTGTCAGGCAGGGCGCCTCGGCTGCCTGGCCGATCTGTCTCGGGTACATCCCTATCGGTCTTGCACTCGGAGTTCTGGCGCAGAAAGCCGGCCTGCGTCCTTTTGAAATCGGTTTGATGTCTCTTTTTGTTTTTGCTGGTAGCTCTCAGTTTATTGCTATTTCAATGATTTCTGCGGGTGCCGCTCCGGCAGCCATCATCACGACAACCTTTAT
>DAOVBC010000155.1 GCA_030670715.1 Deltaproteobacteria bacterium
CGCTGGCAGGGACCTCTGGTGGCACTGAACTGTGCGGCCCTTTCACCCACCCTGATTGAAGCGGAATTATTCGGCTATGAAAAGGGCGCGTTCACTGGTGCCCACCAGCGGCGCTCCGGACGGTTCGAAGCCGCTGATAGCGGGACGCTGTTTCTGGATGAAATCGGCAACATTCCCATGGAAGCGCAGGAAAAGATTCTGCGCGTGGTGGAATACGGCACCTTTGAACGAGTCGGCAGCTCGACGAGCATTGAAGTGGATGTAAGGATTATCGGCGCCACCAATGCCGACCTGGTGGATCTGGCCGGGCAGAATCTGGTCAAGCGGGATTTGCTCGACCGGCTTTCCTTTGAAGTGTTGTTTTTACCACCCTTGCGGGAACGCAAAGGAGATATCCTGCTGCTGGCCGGCCATTTTGCCGCCCGCATGGCGTTCGATCTGGGTTTGGATGATATTCCCCGTTTCAGTCCTGCAGCGAAGGCGGCCCTGGAAAGCTACCCCTGGCCAGGAAATGTGCGAGAGCTGAAAAATGTCGTGGAGCGGGCCGTTCACCGATCGGATTCAGCCATCATTTCCGATATCCTTTTTGATCCGTTTCGCTCGCCGTTTGCCGGAAAGCCGACGGTATCCCGGGAGGCTGCCGCCCCGGAAAAACCGGCCGCAAATGCCGCCGCAGCAGGCCTGATGGACAGGCCTTTTAGAGAGGCGTTGTGGGAGTTTAAATTAAGATGGCTCAAAAAAGCCCTGGGTGAGGCGCAATACAACCAGAGGAAAGCGGCGGCGCGGATGGGCCTGACCTATCACCAGTTTCGGGGACTGTATCGACAGTATAAGCAGTATCTTACATAACCCGAATCTTTCCGGAGGTTAAAGGATCTCGTTGAAGAACTCTTCGCGGGACTTCATGTCGTTCACATTGTAGATCTTGCCCGGGTAGTCTTTGGGCAGTATTTTGCGCAGCATGCCGGTCAGGACTCTACCGGGGCCGACCTCGACAAATATTTCTACTTCTTCTTCGACCAGCCGGCGCATGGACTCAAACCACTTCACCGGGCTGCAGAGCTGGTCGGCCATGATGGATCGGATTTTTGCCGGATCGTTTTCGGTGTCGGCCGTTACATTATAAATGACGCTGCTTTCCGGTTCCATAAAATCGATGGTGTCAAGATAAGCTCTGAATTCTTCTTGCGCCCCCTTGATCAGTTCGCTGTGCCAGGCCCCGCTGACTTTCAGCGGTATCGACTTGCCTCTTTTTTCGGAAGCCAATTTGGAGACCGCCTTAACCGCACCGGGCTCGCCGGTGATAACGGTTTGCTGCTCGGTGTTGTGATTGGCGACGGACACGATACCGGCCTCTTTACCCTGCTCGACTAGCTCTTCGACGATATCAATGCT
This sequence comes from Deltaproteobacteria bacterium, assembly GCA_030670715.1. Classification (GTDB taxonomy): domain Bacteria; phylum Desulfobacterota; class Desulfobacteria; order Desulfobacterales; family SG8-13; genus DAOVBC01. The sequence continues at coordinate 1,396 of DAOVBC010000155.1, forward strand.
CATTCCAAGAATGGCGGACATTGCGCCGACTTTTTTACCGGCTTCCCGGTGCATGAGCTTGCCGCGCTTGTACACCAAACGAAAAGTGTCCTCGTTGGAAACCACACCGGCGGCATGCAGGGCGCCGTATTCGCCAAGGCTGTGACCGGCCGATACCGCCGGTTTCAGCCCCTCTTTTTGAATGACCGCCAGACAGGCCAGGTTGACCGCCGTGACAGCGGGCTGAAGATTGACCGTTTGGGTCAAATTTTCCATGGGGCCTTTAAAACACAGCATGGAAAGGTTTATTCTGGAAATCTCCTCGGCCATGTCGAACAGTTCGCGCACAACGTCATATTCTTTGTATAAATCCTCTCCCATGCCCACCGATTGTGACCCTTGGCCGGGGAATAAAAATGCTGTTTTTTTCAAATGTTGACCTCCAATTGTGCATTTATAAATTAACCAAATATAAAATTAGTACAGTAATTTTATATTATTCGTCCAGCTTAAACAGCTTGCGGGTGATATCCAGGTAAACTGACTTGCCGCCCTGGCAGCCGTTGCTTTTGAGGGTATCTGTGGGGTCGTGCAGGATTTTGTTGATGAGCGCCCGGGTCATTCGGCGCACGGACCGGGAATCGGCTTGCGACAGCGAACCGGACTGCAGTGTTTTTTTTAGCTCAGAGTCGGCGATGGCCTCCAGTTTTTGTCGCAGGGCCTTGATGGTCGGTACCACATCCAGGCTGTCGTACCACTGCCGGAAACGGACCACGGCCTCGTCAACGATCCTTTCCCCTTTCAGCGCTTCCCGGTTGCGATCCTCTATATTCTCTTCAATAACCCCTTTTAGATCGTCGATATCATACACATAGGTGTTGGTGAGACGGTTGATTTCCGGATCGATGTCCCGGGGGACGGCAATATCGATAAAAAAGAGCGGCCGATTGCGGCGTTTGCGCATCATACCTTTCAAATGCTGGCGTTTGAGAATAAAATCCGGCGAACCGGTGGAACTGATGATAATATCCACATTCTCCAGACAGGAGATCATTTCTTCGAACTTGATGGCGCTGCCGTTAAACCGGTCGGCCAGTTCCACGGCGCGCTCAAAGGTCCGGTTGGCCACCAGGATGTCAGCGACCCGGTGACGGATCAAATGCTCCACAGCCAGTTCGGCCATCTCTCCGGCACCGATCAGCAGGACCTGTTTGCCCTCCAGGCGGCCGAATATTTTGCGTCCAAGTTCGATGGCAGCGTAACTGATTGAAACAGCATGATCGCCGATGCCGGTTTCAGTTCGAATGCGCTTGGCGATGAAAAAGGTTTTGTGCAGCAACCGGTTGAGGATGACACCGGATGTCTTTTTCTGGGTAGCGGTATGATAGGCCGCCTTGATCTGGCCCAGAATCTGGGGCTCGCCCACGACCATCGAATCCAGGCTGGCCGCCACCCGGAAGATATGCCGGACAGCCTCGTCCCCCACATGGATATACAGGGCATCCTCGAATTGGGCCACGGGGACCTTGTTGAAATCTGAGATGAAACGCTTGGCGGTTTCAACAGCTTCCTCGGTTCTATCTGTTACCAGCAGGACTTCAACCCTGTTGCAGGTTGAAAACAGCAACACTTCTTTTATGGTCGGCTCATTTTTCAGGGTTTCGAGGGCAACCGTCGTTTCATCTTCGGAAAAGGCGATACATTCCCTGATTTCTATTGGAGCGGTTTTATGATTTATTCCGAGCAGTATGATTTCGGACATGGTCATCGCGCCAAAGCCATCCTCTGGCTGTTGCCAAAGACGCTTTGTGGGCCCTTATTTGTTATTACCCTAAATGATCGTGAACAAAACGGAGAACAAACATTAAAAAACTGAAACAATTCGCACGAAACTATATTAAGTACTAAATTCAAATTAAAAAGTCGTAAACACCCCGTGGTGTCCTTTAAAAAACAAATTAACACCTAAAAATGTAAATAAAAGAATCGCAAAACCGATAATTGCCATAATGGCGGCCCTGCGTCCGCGCCAGCCCACGGTGAGGCGTTCATGCAGCAGGGCCGCATAAAACAACCAGGTGACACCCGACCAGACTTCCTTGGGATCCCAGCTCCAGAACCTGCCCCACACCGTTTTGGCATACACAAAGCCGGTGATCAAACCGAACGTTAATAGCGTAAACCCGATGATGATACAGGTGTAGCCGGTGGCATCAAGCATGTCCAGAGAAGGAAGCCTTTTAAAGAAAAAACCCGGGTTCCTGGTTTTAATACCGTGTTCCTGGAGCAGGTAGAGAACCCCGATACCACAGGCCAGGGCAAAAGCAGCGTTGCCGATAAAAACGGCAATTACGTGGGAAACCAGCCAGAAGCTCTTAAAAACACTCTGGACCTGGGTCGGTGAGTTCGGCACCTGCGAAACAGCCACCATGATCAGTGCAATCAGCGGAGCGGCAAAAATACCCAGTACTTTCAGTTTGAATCTGGACTGAAAGACAAGAAAAAAACAGGCGACCGCCCAACCGGCGATAGTGAGGGTTTCTTGCAGTTTGCGGGCGGGGAACTGTCCGGAAGCAATAAAGTTGGATACAATCGACAGGGTGTGGCAGACAAATCCGGCCAGGATCAGATAAAAACCTGAACGATAAAGATAGTTTTTCTGAATGAACAGGTAGGCAAAATAACCGGCCGCACTCAACATGTAGAACAGGACAGTGACAATTATCAGTAGCTCCATCAACAAATCTCCGAAATTTTTATAAAATCCCCTTTTATCAGATGAGGCGTACGTGTTCACGGGGTGCGTCTCCCCGATTCACTCCGGTGGCTGCGTGTCCGGTTATTTCAATGACTTAGCAGCGGGGGCATTCCTGCCCCCTCCGCGTTCTCCCCCAAAAAACGTGCGGGAGCCGCGGTCTCCCCCACAGCTAAGTCATTGAAATGACGAGGCCACTGCGCCAATCTCGCTGCTCGGGGAAATGTACCCCGTAAACACGTACGATGAGGCTTCAAGTCACCAGGCCCAACGCCGAAAGCTTAAGGACTCGTTAAGATTGCATTAACTCATCGTAACGATATCCTTCGCCAAGAACATTGTAGAGCAAGGTATTGATATCCTCTTTGCGGTCGTTGCGGATCAGATCCAGCAGGCCGTTGTTGATCAACTGTTCGAAGAGCGGCTTATGGGCTTCGGGTTCGTGCCGGCGGCGCAGTAGTTTTTTGCGGATGGCCCCCATCAGTCGAAAAAAAACAGCATACTCCTCTCCATATTGCATCTCAAGCTCTTTGCGCAACTTTTTAGCCATTGCCGGGCTTTTTCCGGAGGTGGAGATACTGATCGTTAAATCACCTCTGTGGACGATTGACGGCAGTATGAAGTTACAGATCTCCGGCCGGTCGGCAATGTTGCACAACAAATTCAATTTTTCAGCATCCCGGCTGATTTGCCGGTTCAGATTCTCATCATCGGTTGCACCGACCACCAGAAACATTCCCTTTAAATCGCCTGCGCGGTAAGCACGCTGTTTCAACTCTACCCGTTCGTGACGGGCAAGCTCTTCGAGCCGTTCGGAAATATCGGGGCTGACCACCGTTACCCGTGCACCGCAGTCCAGAAGTGTCTTCACTTTGCGTGTGCCAACCGATCCGCCGCCCACCACGAGGCAGCATCGATCGCGTATGTCAAGACAGATGGGGTAATAGCGCATTACTGTTTAATTCGTTTAATTGATTATAGCGAAGTGATAATCGATGCTGGATGCTCGATACTGGATCAGCGAAGAAAGCCGATTTCTATTAGGCCTAAATCCTTGATCCGGTATCCAGAATCCAGAATCCAGAATTTTTCCGCCTGGAATTCCGACGTTGTTTTTGCTGTTGAGCTTGAAGTTACCACAGATCATACTTCCAACTCGAAAACCATCAAATCTTCCGCCAGGACCAATGGTCCTTTATACGTTTTGCGGCACTCTCTTTCAATATCAGCCTGGTCGCACTCCGGGTAAAAATGAGTGAGTACGAGTTTGCCGACGTTGGCCCGGGCGGCAATTTCCCCGGCGATAGACGGGGTCAGGTGCCCGCTGACCTTTAAACCATCCGGCAGGGCCGATTCACAGATAAAAAGGTCTGCATCCTGTGCCAGAGTGATCAGGTAGTCGCTGTAATCGGTGTCGCCGGAATATACGACAGATTTCCCCCGGCTGCCTGTAATCCGGTAAGCCAGGCTCTCCGGGTTGTGCACTACCGGCACTGATTTTACCGTAAAGTCGTCAAAGCGGATGGAATCCGGCCCGGAAATGTTCAACTCCAGGATCTGCAACAGGCCGGGTGCCAGTTCAATCCAGCTTCCATAGACATTTTTCAGTCCCGTAAAAAATTTTGAAAATCCGGCACCGGCGCAGATCGTCAGCTGTTTTTTACGCTGTTGACTGTCCGGATATTTGGTGGCGAACATCAACGGCACCAGCTCAGACGTGTGGTCCGGGTGAAGGTGACTGTAGAATATGTGCGACAGATCAAATATTGTCGCACCGGTTTCCAGAAGGCGCCGCATCGTCCCGGGTCCGGAGTCGAGAAGCACTTTTGATCGACCGGTTTGCACCAGAACAGAGCAGGAACTCCGTTTCAGGGAGGGCACACACGTGCCGGAGCCCAGGATTGTAACAGATACATCAATAGTTGATTCGGTCATGGTTAAACCTGCAGGC